>JARGOW010000364.1 GCA_029212955.1 Planctomycetota bacterium
TCCGGGCCCGAACGTGAACTGCTACTCGAGATTGGCGAAGACCTCGGAAGGGGCCTGGCGCAAATCCTAGTCTTGCTCGACGTGGACACATTCGTAATCGGCGGCGGGTTTGGCGCTGCCCTGGACATGCTGAAGCCCGGAATTCTTGCGGGCATTCGTGAACGCGACTTCGCCGAACGCCAACCCCAAATCGTGGGCGCCGAGTTGGGCTCGGATGCGGGCTGGCTGGGTGCTGCACGCTTGGCTTTGGGCGACTGATCCCCAACCGGGACCTCGTGCGCCCGCCCCGCTCCCTCTCCTGTAGCCCCGGCGGTTGAATCCCCGGGATCGGGACCTGCCTGCGTACTGTCCCGCCCCGGACCCTGGCGCTATGATGCCCAGGCCATGGAATCGAATGCCCTAGCCAAAGAACTCAGGCGCATCCTGGGTGCCGAGGGCTTCTTGGAATCGGTCCCCCAACGCCTCAGCTACGAATCCGATGGCCTGGGCATCCTGCGCGAGTTGCCCCAATGGGTATTGCTGCCCTCCGACACCGAGGAAACGGCGAAGTGCATGGCCTTGTTGGCTGACGAGGGCATTTCCATCGCGCCGCGCGGCGCAGGAACGGGACTGTCCGGCGGCGCGACCCCCATCGCGGGCGGCGTGAGTCTCGTGACCACGCGCATGCGCCGCATTCTTGAAATCGATCCGGAGAACCGTACGGCGCGGGTGCAAGCCGGTGTGATCAACGCGGAGCTCACCCGCGCCGCTGAACGGCATGGTTTGTTCTACGCCCCCGACCCTTCGAGCCAAATGGCCTGCACCCTGGGCGGTAACTTCGCCGAGAATTCGGGCGGGCCCCACGGATTCAAGTACGGGCAAACCTCGCGGCACGTGCGCGGAGCCCTTTGGGTCAACCATCTGGGCGAGATCATCGACCTGACCGAACCCGCCGTGGACCCGGCGGGCCTGGACGTTTTGGGTCTCCTGGTGGGCAGCGAAGGCATGTTCGGCATGGCCACCGAGTTGGTGTTCGACCTGATCCCGATCCCCGAATCCACCGAGACCCTGCTGGCCATCTTCCCCACTTTGACCGCAGCCTGCGAAAGTGTCACCGACCTAATCGCCAAGGGCATGCAGCCCTCTGCCATCGAAATCCTGGATCGCTTGACCATCGAAGCCGTGGAAAAAAGTGTTTTCGCCGCGGGCTACCCCAGCGATGCGGAGGCGGTGTTGCTCATGGACGTGGACGGCACGGCCAACGAGGTTTGCGACGAAGTTCACAACCTGCAGAAGCTCTTGAAAGTTCACGGCGCCATGGAGCAACGCAGCGCCAGCAGCGAAGAGGAACGACGCAAGCTGTGGGCCGGGCGCAAGGGCGCGTACGGAGCCATGGGCCGCAGCGCCCCGGACCTGTACGTGGCCGATGTGGGTGCACCCCGCATGCGGCTGGCCGAGATTGTGCAAATCGCCACGGACATCTGCGCGGAATTGGACCTTTTGTGTTCCAACGTCTTCCACGCGGGCGATGGCAATCTGCACCCAAACATTTCCTACGACCGGCGCGATTCGGATCAGGTGCGGCGCGTACTGCTCGCCGGCCAACGGATCATGGAGGCCTGCGTGGAACGCGGTGGTTCCTTGACCGGAGAGCACGGAGTGGGTTTGGAAAAGCGCGACCACATGTGCCTGATGTTCACGGACGAGGACCTGGCGGCCCAGGACCTTCCGCGCCAGGCTTTGGATCCAAATCGCCGCATGAACCCGGGCAAGATGCTTCCCGTGCGCGGTTGCCGCGAAATGCGTACGCGCTCTCCCTACCTGCCCGGCATGGCGGAATACGACGGCCAGTACGGGGAGGACCCCGCATGAAACCCAAGCGCGGATTCGTCCACGAGGTTTTGGGCGGCTTGGGCATCGCCTGCGCTGAAGATACGGTGCCCACGGCCTTGCCCAAGGATGCGGAGCAAGCCGCCCGGGTCATGGGCGAAGCGGGCCGCCGCGGCTGGAAACTGCTACCCGTGGGGCTCGGTCACCAATTGGCCCATGTGCGCCCCGAGAGCCAGGGCTTCGACCTTTGGCTCAGCACGCGCCGCATGCAACAGGTCGTGCTCTACGAGCCCGGCGAAGCCACCATCACCTTGCAGCCCGGAGTGATCTGGCAGTACGTGCAAGGACTTGCGGCCGAAAACAATCAGTGCCTGTCCCCCACCTTCCACGCGGACATCCCGCGTACGGTGGGCGGTGTGATCGCCGCGGGCTTTTCCGGATTGGATCGCCCTTTGCGAGGCGCACTCCGCCATCAGGTGCTCGGCATGCGAGTGCTGATGGCCGATGGAACCATAGCAGTAACTGGGGGACGACTCGTGAAGAACGTGGCCGGGTTTGATCTGCACCGCTTGCACACGGGCGGACGCGGGCAACTGGGAGTGATAATGGAAGCGAGCTTACGATTGCACAATGAGCCACAGGAAACCGTGGTGTTGGGCCATGCCTTTGAATCGGTGGGCGTTGGTGTGGCGGCGGCGCGGCGATTGCATTCCGCTCGTCTGCCGGGGTCTGGCTTACTGCTTCAGATCGAAGAGAGCGGTGCCTGCCGCCTGGCTTGCTCGCTCCAGGGCTCCCCGGGTTTGATCGCGGACGCGAACCGGCTGGCCGCACTGGCTATGGACTTCGAGTGGGACCTGCGCGGCGCCCCAGCCCAGGAATATCAAACGATCGCTGCGGGAGGCTTCGATTTGGACCCCCAGGCACCGTGGCTCTTCATCACATGCCAGCCCACGGCCATCGAAGCTGTGCAAGCCTCTGCATGGACCTGGCTGGAACTTCACTCCTTGCACGCTTCGGGCATCCTGCAACCGGATGTGGCCCAGTGGTACCTGCGAATTGATGGCGAAGTCTCTGCCCCGGCCCTGTCGGAGTTGGAAAAACAAATGGCCGAACTCGGCGCGGTGCTCACGCCGCTTGGATCCCTGCGCCCGGCGCAATGGAATCCTGCCGCGCAATCCACGGCCCCTCTGCGACAGGCGGTGGAGGCCCTACGCCAACAATTCGATCCCGAAGACCGTTTCCAGGCGCGCTTGGCCTGATCCAACCATGTCCCAAGCCCCCGTCAAACTACCCAGCACGTTGGACTGCATCACCTGCGGCCTGTGCATTCCGAGCTGCCCCACCTGGCAGCTCACGGGCCGGGAATCCCAGAGCCCACGGGGGCGTGTGCACCTGATGCGCGCCCACGAGGAGGATCGTTTGCCCCTGGACGGGGATCTGGTGGACGAACTCGAAGACTGCCTGGTGTGCCGCCGCTGCGAAAGCGTTTGCCCGGCCGGTGTTTCTTTCGGGGCCTTGATGGAGGACATGCGCGAAAGCGCCATCGCCGAGGGGTTCAAGCTTCCGAGGAAAGTGAATCTGCTGCTGGGTCAATTGAACAAACCGCGTCGGCTGTCCATGGCCATGGGCGGCGTGCGATTGCTACAACGCATCGGCCTGTCCAAGCTGGACTCGGCCATGGCCGGCTTGCCCCCTATACCCCCAGCCTCCGAACGAAAAGCCCTGCCCGAATGGTCCCGTGCCGAAGGCACCAAACAGGGCGAAGTCTGGATCCTGGAAGGCTGCGTCATGCCCGAGCTCTACGGCCGGGTCAACCGTGCCGCGGTTCGACTTCTACAGAAGGCTGGATTCGACGTTCGCGCGCCCAAACCCAAACTCTGCTGCGGCGCCATGCATGCCCATGGGGGCCAAGGCCACGAGGCGCGCAAACTGGCCCGCGCGTGGATCGACCTGGCGGAGGACTTGGGGTGGCCTGAAGCCATCGTAAGTACGAGTGCCGGTTGCGGCGCTCATATGCATGAGTTTGACCGCGTGCTGGCCGATGATTCCGAGTACGCGCAGCGCGCGGTTCGATTCGCCGCCCTGGTACAGGACGCCTCGGTTTTCCTGCGCAGCGATAGGGCCTTCGAGCTTATCTCATCGCAGCTGAAGCCCCTCCCCGGGGACTTTCAACCGGTAGCCTACGACGACCCGTGTCACCTTTGCCACGCCCAGGGCGTTCGCGAAGAACCGCGGAGCTTGGTCGACTCCATCCCGGACCTGGTACGCGTGGATTTGAACGATCCGGAAGCCTGCTGCGGCTCCGCAGGACTGTACAGCGTCATGCACCCGGAGGAATCCGCGAAACTCTTGGAAGGCAAACTCCAAGACTTCGACAACACCGGAGCGCAAACCCTGGTCACCGCCAACCCAGGTTGTCAGATGCAATGGACCGGCGGAGTCCGGGCACCCAAACGCGTTCTGCATCTGGTGGAGCTCCTCGCCCTATCGGTGGAATCCAAACTGCCCACCTAGCCGCTGGCACGTGCTCGCCCAATAAGGACGCCCTTCCCCCCCGCGGCAACCAAGGAGGGAATGTTCCGCAGACTCCCCCTCCACCTCAGCTCCGGCCCTGCCCGAGCTGAGATGTGGAGGGAGAGAGTGCTTGACCTTCCTTCCGGCCAATTCCTATGACCGCCCACTAGCGTGCCCCATGGAAATCACAACAACTGCAACCCCGCGGCGCCCCAACCTCTCCCCTCCTAAAACTCGACTTCTTCCACAATGAAGGC
>JARGOW010000365.1 GCA_029212955.1 Planctomycetota bacterium
TAGGGCACGGTTGCGCCCGTCTTGAATTGGCCGCCCAACCTATGGGTGACTGCCAAGCAAGCCCCTCGAGCCCCCGGCCGGAGGAGGGGGCAGCCATCAGGGGGGCGGGATTCCGCCCCGATCGGTTAGGGTGGGCCCCATGGAAAACGCGGCGCAGCTGGAAAATTGGAACGGACCGGGCGCCTTGGAGTGGGTGCGTTTTCAAAAACAAATCGACCGGGCCGTGGAGCAGTTCCATGGATTCGGGCTCGAATCCATGGCAGCCAAGTCCGGCGAACGAATCATCGACATCGGATGCGGCTCAGGTCGGGCAACCCTAGACCTGGCCGAAGCGGTGGGGAGCCAAGGCCAAGTTTTGGGTTTGGATTTCTCCGAGCCCCTCCTCGCGTTGGCCCGGGAACGCTGCGCCCACTTGGATTGCGTTTCCTTCCAGCATGGGGATGCGGGGCAAGCCCGTCCGGAAAGTGGTTTTGATGCACTCTTCTCGCGCTTCGGAGTGATGTTTTTCAAACGCCCGGCGGCCTCGTTCGCCAACCTGCGCAAGACCCTGCGGCCCGGGGGTCGATTGACTTTTATTTGTTGGCAGGGCAAGGCGCAAAACGCCTGGATACACGAGCCCATGGATCGATTGATTCCATTCCTGCCCGAGGCCCCCGAACCCCTGGAACCCAATGCCCCGGGGGCTTTCGGTTTGGCGGATCCAGATTTCACCCGAAGCCAACTGATCGAGGCGGGTTTCCAAGACATCGAAATAGAATCCAAGCACGGGTCCATGGTTTTCAGCACCGATGGTGTGTCCAGCGCGGTGGAGTTCAACATGCGGCTGAGCCCCGCCATGGGATTGGCCCAGGGATTGCCCCCGGAAACCCTCCTTGCGATCCGGAAATCCTTCGCGCAGCTATTCGAGCGGTACAGTCAAGGTCCCGTGGTAGCGCTGCCCGCATCCGCTTGGCTCATCACCGCTCGCAACCATGGTTGAGGAGCGATAGCGGTCTGCGCCGGTTCCAGGCGGTTAGCCAGCTCAAACTGGGTTGGTACGTTTTCCATCGCTTGCCCCGGCGGAGCGTCCCTAGGAGAGTGCTCTGCGGTCGGCCCGGGCGGCTTCCCCATCTGGCCATGGCGCACTGTCCGCGCACCCCGTATACCTTCATCCATGAAATCTGCCCGAACTGCCATTCCCGGACTCGTCCTCACCGATCACCACCTCTCGGTTCCCCTGGATCACACCCGGCCCGGGGGGCCTTCGATCTCGGTCTACGCACGCGAGGTCGTGCACGCGGATGCGGAAGGCAAGGACTTGCCCTTCCTGTTGTTCTTGCAAGGGGGCCCCGGTTCACCCTCACCCCGCCCCATGGGTCCCGACGGTTGGGTGGGGGAGTTGTGTACCCAATTCCGCGTGGTGCTGATCGATCAACGCGGAACGGGCCGTAGCACGCCGATTCACACCGATGATTTGCAGGCCATGGGCGATGCCCAAACCCAGGCAGATTACTTGGCGCACTTCCGCATGGACTCCATCGTCGCCGACTGCGAATTGTTGCGGGTGGCGTTGCAGGGCGAGTCGGGTCAGTGGACCCTGCTCGGTCAAAGCTTCGGAGGTTTCTGCTCCATGCATTACCTGTCCGTAGCTCCTGGGAGTTTGCGCGAGGTCTTGATTACGGGCGGTGTACCCGGCTTGGACGCGAACATCGACGACATCTATCGCTTGACCTACCAGCGTATGGATGAAAAGAACCGGGCCTACTACCAACGCTATCCCCAGGACGTGGAGCGCGTGCAAAAACTGGTGGCCCACCTTTCGAAAAACGAGGTGACCCTGCCGAATGGAAGCACCATGGATGTGCGCTACCTCCAGCAACTAGGCATGTCCTTCGGCATGAGCGACGGATACGAAGCCGCCCATTACGTCATCGAAAGCGCGTTCGCGGACGGCGGTTCGGAGCCCACTTTCCACTTTGGATTCCTGAGTGCGGTGCAGGCCTTTGTCCACTTCGATACGAATCCCCTGTACGCCCTGTTGCACGAGGGGTGCTACACCCAAGGCAGCGCATCCATGTGGTCCGCTTCTCGCATGCAAGGGGAGTTCCCCCAGTTCGACCCTGGAGCCGAAGGGCCTCTGTTCTTCACGGCTGAGATGATTTTTCCTTGGATGTTCGAGCAGCACGCCGCCCTGCGCGGAGTGGCGCAGGCCGCCGACCGGATCGCAAAGAAGGCCGACTGGCCCATGCTCTATGATCCGAAGGTCCTGGCCAAGAACACCGTGCCCATCGCCGCGGCCGTTTACCATGACGATGCCTATGTGCCCCGCGAACTTTCCCTAGAGACCGTCCGCCGCGTGCCCAACATGCAAGCTTGGGTCACCAACACCTACGAGCACAACGGCTTGCGCGCCGATGGCCCGCGCATCGTGAAGCGCTTGCTGGGCATGGTGCGCGGCACGGTTTAACTCTTCCAGGCGTTTGGCCCCAGGGCGTGGACCTACTTCCATGCAAGCGCGGAGCCCCAGCCTTTCGGCCGGGGCTCCGCGCATTGATGGTTCTGCCCGGTCCGTGCTAGAACCGGAAAGGTAGGCGCAGGAAATCCAACGAAGGCCGTGGTGCCTGGGGCATCACCGGGGCGCCGTTTGTACTCAGTTCAAAGATCACGCCGACGCGGAAGTAGTCCCAGGTCTGTGCGTTCAAATCGTTGGCGTTCGTGGCGGGCTGTCCCCCATTCGAAGCGCTAAATGACTGGGCGGGATCGGGCATTCCGTTGGCGCCGGCTACCGTGGCATCGAACCAGATCGTCACCTCGGTGTTGTTGGGATATTGGTCCGCTTGGCCCCCGGCCACCATGCGGAAGAACTTGGGTCGCAAGGCGGCGGACACCGGACCCGTCGCGCTGACGATAAAGTCATCGATCAGGTTGTGGGGGCTTCCCACCGTGAGAATCAATTCATCCATGGCACCCAAGCTGGCTGCGGCCACGGGGAACACTTCCGAACTCACGTTGTCGTTGAGAACGATGTCGAATCCATTCAGCAGGTAAGGATTGGCCTTGTAGCTCTGATTCAAACCTGAACCGTCGAGGTGCAGGGTGAGGCCGCTCAGCTCCACATAGGGTAGGTTGCCCGGGGGTTGCAGGACTGCGGCAGGAATGACGTCGCCCAAGGCTTGCACTTGACCGCCAACCCCGCGCAACACCGAACCCGTGGTGGGGGAGGTGCCTTCGAAGAAAAACTCAACCTGGTCATCGGGGGCTCCGCCGGGGGCCACGCGTGCCAAACCCAGGGGAATCCATTTGGACCGGGCCACCGAGGTGCTTTCGATGAAAGGCACCGGAGTGTCATTGCCCGTACCCACGCCACGCCAGCCCAGGGGACGCGGAGCTGCGTATTGGGTCACATCGGCGGTGGTCCAGGTTTGGCCCATGCCAAATCGAATGTTGAGGGCCGGGTCGGGAACATGGATTTGAATGATGCCGGGAGAGCCGTCGCCGCCCGCGCCCAGAACCGGTCCTTCGGGATCGAGCCAGTCGGGCATGCCAACGGCTCGGAAACAAGCGGACTGTCCGTCCAGTGGAGGCACGTCCTCGGAGGTGCCAACAACACCCGGAAACACATCCACGAAGATTCCATCCACATTCAACCGGGCCAGGTCGATCGCGTCACATCTCCACTGGGTGGGGCCAGTTTCGGTGGCGCCGCCCCGGTTGTCGTGACCGGCTCCTCCCTGGCCACCCAATGCGGACAGGGCCCTGGGCAGGTGCCCTGCTTGCAAGTCGGAATACTGTGAACCGGAATTTTCCGATTGGTTGAGGACCTCCACGTAGCTCGCGCTGGAAAGCAAAATGTGACCACCGGAGCCGCCTCCAGCACCGCCACCCACGCGATCAAAAAAGATCACACTCTCACCAGCGCCGCCGTGACCACCATCGGCAGCGATTCGTCCGGAGTTTCCCAGTTCGATGGGTCCAAGCGCAAGAATCGTGATTCCACCTCCGCCGCCACCGCCGCCAGCACCCTTTTCGTCACCGGTCTGCTGGAAGGGAATGTTGGGATAGCCGGATGCGGTGATCCGCGAAGCATCTCCGCCACCTCCGCCGCCGCTACCCGCCATGGACTGGGACAGTTCCCCTTCGATGAGCACATTGTTGGCGGTGAGAAGCGAACCAAAGAAGTCGTTGCCCGCCCGGGAATCGGAAAAGGGTTTGGGCCCGAGGCTTCCACCCATGGCTCGACCCGTGTGGGTTTTGGCCCCCGTACCCTGCAGGCTGCCGCCAAAGCCATCTTCGCCGTCCATACCGATCAGGGTTTGGCATTGGCGATCGACGGTCATTGGGTTGAAGTCATGGTCATAGTAGATGTCGTGGCCGAGCGCACCGCCGCCGCCTCCGGCACCACGTCGATGATCCGAGGAGCCCGACATCGCATAGGAAGCTTCGCCACCTTGGCCGCCACCATCGGGGGTACTGAATGCACCAAAGCCATTGCCGCCCCGGGGGGTCGACGCGGTGGTGAGGAACGAACCAGCACCGCCGCGGCCTCCGCCCGCACGAC
>JARGOW010000366.1:0-2382 GCA_029212955.1 Planctomycetota bacterium
AAGTGGCCTTGTTCCCTAAGTTCGATTGGCCCCGTGTTCACAACCCGGGCCAGGTCTTCGACTTGGACGGCAACGTGATCAACGATATCGTCGCCGAGGAAACGCGCTGCTTCGAAGAGATCGAAGCCGCCTTCAAGAAGTTTGACGGTCGCATCGCTGGCATTCTGATCGAGACCATGCAGGGCGAGGGCGGCGACGTTCACTTCCGCAATGAGTTCTTTCAGAAGCTGCGCCAGTTTGCGGACGAAGGCGAAGCGCTGTTGATCTTTGACGAAGTTCAAACCGGCTTCTTCGGTTCGGGCCAGCCCTGGCTCTGGCAAACCAAAGGCGTCAAGCCCGACATCTGCTGCTTCGGCAAGAAGACCCAGGTCTGTGGCCTCTACGCGGGTCCCCGCGTGGACGAGGTCCCGAACAACGTGTTCCACCAGTCCAGCCGCATCAACTCCACCTGGGGTGGCAACCTGGTCGACATGGTGCGCTCCAAGAAGTTCATCGACATTATCCTGGGCGAAAACCTGCCCGAGAACACCACGGCCCGTGGCAACCAGATGGTCGAAGGCCTGCGTGCCATCGGTCGCGAGAAGGGCATCATCGAAAACGTGCGTGGCGTGGGTTCCCTGGTGGCCTTCACCCTGGACAGCGCCGAAACGCGCAACACGATGATCTCCAAAATGGCCGAGAAGGAGCTGCTCGTGCTCTCCTCGGGTCCCCAGGCCATCCGATTCCGCATGCCCATGGTGGTGACCGAGGAAGAGGTGGCGCAAGCCCTTTCCCGCACCTCCGATGCACTGAGCTCCCTGGTCGGAGCCTAGGGCCATGGGTATTAGGTTGGTTGCTTTGTGGCTGCTCGGCGCGGCGCTGGTTCTCACGATCGGCTCCTGCGGCGGCGGCGACGATTCATTCAAACCTGTCAACAAAACGGGGGCGCTGGACGGCAGCGCCCCCGATGTGATCCTCTTCCTGCTTCGCAACTCGGAAGCCTTGGAAGGCAAACTCCAGGAGCGGCCTGTGGACATGGGCCCCGTTTCGTCGGGAGTCACATTCAGTGCAGCCTACCTGCGCTCCCCCGTGGATCTGGCGGCGCTCGGGGACTTGCATTGGCTGGGCCGGGAGTTGACCGGGGAAGACAAGCAGATCGATCTGGTGGACTCCCCGTTCTTCCAGGCCATGGAGCAAGGCGGGTATACCACCGAGATTTTTAACGGCATCGAACCCCTGGCCGATTACCTGAACATGGAATCCGCGGGTCCGCGTATGGCGCTGTTCCACACTTGGAGCGCCGAAGACTGGGTGCTTGCGGAGAAGGCCGTGCGCGCCAAAGAGGCCGAATCGGGTCGGTCCATGCTGTCCGTCTGGACAGCCCTAACCAATGAGGAGTCCCCGGAGTCCATCACGGAGCAGCAGCTTCGCATCCCCCTGATCTTCTCCTTGCCGGGAACCCTGCCCCAGGCGCAATCCCATACCCAGGTGGTCTCCCTGGCTGATGTCGGACCGACCATCCTGGACTTGTGCGGCCTGATCCCCGAGGGCACCGAATTCCACGACCACGAAGGTGCCAGCTTTGCACGCGTCCTGCAAAAAAAGCCCCTGGTATGGCGCGGCTTCGTACTGGCCAAAAGTGCTTCCGGCGCAGGCTGGATCCGCAGTACCCGCTGGCGTCTGATTCGCCAGGACGATGGAAGCCAACTGCTGACCCACGTGGAAAAGGTTCCCGCCAGCACCAAGGATGACAGCGGACTGCCCGGGGCCAATGCGCAACTCGAAGGTTTGGGCGGCCGGTTGGACGCCTGGTTGAAGTAGGCGACGCTTCCTTCAGCGCAACGTCACGGTCACCAGGGCGGGCTCGTGATCGGACAGGTCCACATCTAGGACCCTTTGCTCGAGTGTTCCGGGCCATGCGCTTGGAATCAGCACGCTGTCAATGCGGCGATGGGGGGCATGGGAAGGAAAGGTAGCCGCGCCCTGGAACACACCGCGCCAGTGGCCAGAACGCTTGAGCCGTTCCATGGACTCGTCCCCTGGTTCCGCATTGAAGTCGCCCCCTAGAATCACGGGGGACTCCGGCAGGGATTCCAGGATGCTGCGAACCTGGAGCGCATTGTTTTCCAGATCGAAGGAATCATTGCGAATGGATCCCAACAAAATGGTGCTTCCGGCCCACTCCACGCTGGCCCAGGGCAGACGCCGCTGTCCGGTGGGATTCCAAACCGAGGGTTTGCCAGGCAAGGCATCCACCCTCAGGGCTCGCAGAGGAAGTTTACTTAGAATGGCATTGCCGCTGCGAACGCGGATGCCGGGGATGCCGAAGGAGTAGTTGTCCCCGTAGCACCATTCCGAAACACCGGCCTTTTCCGCCAGGTACTTCACCTGGTTCACCTGGCA
>JARGOW010000366.1:2392-3251 GCA_029212955.1 Planctomycetota bacterium
GAAAGGCTTCAAAAACCGCCTCCGACAGAAACAGTATGTCCACGTCTTGTTCGAGGATCACCGCTGCGAGCTTGTCCAGGTGTCCGCGAACGTCCTCCTCCGATCGGAAGTTCAGTCCTCCCTGGTGGAAGTCGCACTTGGCAATGTTCCAGGCCATCAGGGTCCATGTGGATTGGCTGTTGGTGACGCGATTCAAGGTTGTACCCGTCTCGGGATCGCGCCAGGATCCGTTCGTGCCGTTCCAATAAAAAAGTGCAAGCAGGGTCAGGAGGATCGCTGCCGAAGCCCCGACAAGCCGGCGCAATATGCGCCATCCCCTGGTAGGCGGCTTTTCACGTGCGAGTGGCATGGGGCGTTTCAGTGGCGAGGAAGGGGATTCGGAGTCACTTTGATACCCAAGCGGCCCCATTGAATCAAAACACGACACGGGGTTTCCGGCAAAGTTTTCCACTTGCCGGCATTTGGCGTGGGAGGCGGATAGCGTTCATCGTTACCGAAAACGACCAAGGACTCATTCACATGCGAAAAATACAATCCCTCATGCTCACCGGCCTGTTCCTGGGCCTCTCGACCTCCGCACTGGCCGATGGCACCGAAACCCTGGGCGCACCCCAGGGCATCCAGGCGGCTTCCGGCTCCGACTATATGCTCGTGGGAGCTGGCCTGGCAGAAGTGGATGCCGCCACGCTCCAAGCCATGATCCCTGCGGGAGCTTCGATCACCCAGGTTCTGGCATATTGGGACGGCTTGGCCTTGGCCCCGCGACTTCCGGGCCCCACGGACACCATCGTGCTAAACGGGGTCGAAGTGACCGGCAACCTGATCGGTGGACCCAGCACGTTTGTGGGTCCCTACACCT
>JARGOW010000366.1:3298-4071 GCA_029212955.1 Planctomycetota bacterium
GCGCAAACTCTGTGACCGGATCCGGTCTGGACTTTGAATACCGCAACAACGGGTTTGGGCTTTTGATCGTACTGGACGACGGGGCCGATTCGGAAACCCTGGAACTGCGCGATGGAAGCGACTTCGCCTATGGGGACTTCCCCGGCAACTATGCCACCACGGATCTTCAAACGTTCCAGTTTGACGCTGCTGATTCCGCCCGCAACGCCGAGCTCGGCTTGTTCGTGAGCAGTGTGGATGCGAACCGCCCCTCGGTGCTCGAGATCAACATCGATGGCGAGATCACCCGCCATGCCGATTTGTTCACCAGCAATACGGGTGGCCAGTGGGACGCCCTTGAACTCAACTTGGACATCCCCGCTGGTGTGACCTCTGCGAGTGTGCGCATCCTCTCCGAAGACTCTGGCGCCGGTCCCCTTGCCGGAGGCCAGATCGCTTCCCTCAACTGGATCACCGCATCCCTCTCCATCGACACGGTTCAGGACGAGCCCCAGTACGGCTGCAACCCGCACTTCTGGATCTGCCGTTGGTACCGCTTCGACCCCTGGTGCCGCGCCGACAACTACACCGAGTCCATCGTGCTGACCCGCCGCTGGAACCAACTGATGGGTGTCACCCGCTCCGAGTCGGGAATGCGCGGACGCCGCAAGATTTGGAACGCCCTGACCGGCCATGGTTCCCACTGCATCGGCTGGCAATTGCGCGCCTTGAACCGCCACGCCGCCACCGCCATGCTCAACGCAGCAGCGGCCCGGTGGAACGTGCAGGGCAGG
>JARGOW010000366.1:4081-4526 GCA_029212955.1 Planctomycetota bacterium
AGTGCGCTCCATGTACCAGGACGCAGTGGGCGCCATCCAAGGTCCCGAAACCGTTGAAAGCGCCCTGATGGCCTTCTACAACGCCAACAACCTGGGCTGCCCCTGGTAGTCCTTTTCACCGGCTGGATCCCCAGCCTGCCCATCGATCGAGCCCCTGGCCCCGCGCCAGGGGCTCGGTTTGTTTAACTCGCTTCGTTCTGGGTGGTCAGGTCGCGGCGTAGCAACCAGACCAAGGGAATCAGCCCACCTACGATTCCCATGAGCATGTCGAACATGGTGTCGTTCAATCCCGCTTGGGCATCGCTCAAGCCGATAAAGTCTCCGGTCCACTCGAAGAATTCCCACAGGACCGTGCTGGATCCCAGCGCTGTGAGTGCCAAGAGGAATCGTCCAAAGGGGGTCAGAGGGCCCAGCACCGGGCGTCCTTCGGGGATCGAAACGCTCT
>JARGOW010000367.1 GCA_029212955.1 Planctomycetota bacterium
GTGACCGGCGACGCGGCCGATCTCGGCAAGACACCCGGCAAGGATGCGGCGGCCGGCAAAGCAACCCTGGTGGCCGACCTGGGGTTGGAAGGGGCCCGACAAGAAGCCGTGCATAGGGCCCAGGAAGCCCGCACGGCCGCCGAACAGGCCGGCTTCGCCAAGGATGGATTTGCCCTGGCCCTGGTGGATTGGCTCCTGGCCCGAACCAACTGATCGACACGGACGGATGGGCTGCCCTGTCCCAACGGGGTTCACCCATGGGCTCATTCCTGGGGGGAAGCTTCGGTTCCCCCTTGCAGCTGGGGCCTCGCGCGCTTGCAATAGGGGTATGGTGGAAACGACCGCATCGACCGAAAGTTCCGAGCCCGATCCCCAAGTGGCCCCTGGATCTCCCGTGGGGGACCTGCTGGCCCTGGCCCAGAGTCCTGCCGAACTCAAGAAGCTGTCCGAGCAAGAGCTCGGAGCGCTGTGCGCCCAAATGCGCACTTTCTTGCTCGACACCGTCCAGACAACGGGCGGACACCTGGGATCCAACCTGGGGGTCGTCGAACTGACCGTGGCCCTGCACTACGTGTACAACTTCGAACGGGATCG
The DNA here is from genome assembly GCA_029212955.1 of Planctomycetota bacterium. Classification (GTDB taxonomy): domain Bacteria; phylum Planctomycetota; class UBA1135; order UBA1135; genus NORP259. The sequence goes on from JARGOW010000367.1 coordinate 595, forward strand.
ACTGATTCTGGATGTGTCGCACCAGTGCTATCCGCACAAGTTGCTGACGGGGCGCATGGAGGGATTTGCCAAGTTGCGCCGCACGGGCGGACTGTGTGGTTTTACCCATCCCGAGGAATCCCCGTTCGACCTGTTCCACACCGGACACGCTGGCACTTCTATCAGCTTGGGGCTGGGCCTATCCATGGCTGGAGCCCGGGACGAAACCCCGCCCAAAGTGGTCAGTATCATCGGCGATGCCAGCCTGGGTGCGGGCGTGGCTTTTGAGGCCATCAACCATGCGGGCGCTTCGGGCTCACCCATGTTGGTGATCTTGAACGACAATGAATGGTCCATCTCCAAATCGGTGGGTGCACTATCCAAATACCTCTCCAAGGTACGCTCCAACCGCCTGGTGCAGCGCGCCGGACAAGAAACCAAGAGCTTGATCCAGGCCATCCCTTTGATCGGGGCACGCGTAGATCGAGCCCTGGATGACCTGGGCGAAGTCATGCGCCACGCGGTGGTTCCGGGTCACATTTTCGAAGAGGCGGGCGTTCGCTATGTGGGCCCCGTGGACGGACACGACGTGAACGGAATGGTCGAGGTGCTGCGCAAGGTGAGCGAGCTCGACGGCGTCGTCATCCTGCACGTTCTGACCGAAAAGGGAAAAGGCCACCCCGATGGTCCCAACCACCCCGAACGTGTGCACGCGGTCAAGCCCAAGGCCCCCGCCACCCAATACAAAACCGAAGGCACACCCGTCGAACCCCGCGCCCAAGGCGTGGCCTTCACCAAGGCCTTCGCAGACTCCCTCGAAGTCTGCGCCAACCGGGATGTGCGTGTCCACGCCATCACCGCTGGCATGCCGTCGGGCACCGGCCTGGTGAACTTCTCCGAGCGATTCCCCAGCCGTTTCCACGACACGGGCATCACCGAACAGCACGCGGTGGCCATGGCCGCTGGAATGGCAAAAGGCGGATTGCGTCCCGTCGTGGCCATTTATTCCACTTTCCTGCAGAGGGGCTTCGATCAGTGCTTCCAGGAGGTGGCCCTCCAGGATCTCCCCGTGGTCCTGGCCTTGGACAGGGCCGGCCCCGTGGGTCAGGATGGCCCCACGCACCACGGCGCCTACGACATCGCCTACCTGCGAACCCTGCCCAACTTCATCCTGGGCGCGCCCCGCGATGCCACCGATATGGCCCGCATGCTGGATTGCATGCTGGCCCAAAACCATCCCAGCGCCATCCGCTATCCCCGGGGCAACACGCCCCACGAGGAATGTTTGCCCGAGGCCGAAAGGCTTCCCATGCAAGCGGGAAAGGCGGAAGTGCTGCGCGAAGGCGAAGATGTGGTCCTTTGGGCCTACGGATCCATGGTTTCCGTGGCACTGGAAGTGGCCGCCACTTGGAACCAGGCAGGAGTCGCCGTGGGTGTGGTGGACGCGCGCTTCGCCAAGCCCCTGGATGAGGGTTTGCTAGAGGAGCATTTGCGTTCATACGCGCACGTCGTGACGCTGGAAGCCCACCAACGCATGGGTGGTTTTGGATCCGCCGTACTGGAAGCTGCCAGCCGCGCGCCCTGGACCGAGGGCATTCCCCAAGCCAGGGTCAAAGTGCTTGGCTTGCCCGACCGTTTCCTCGAACACAAAACCTCGGTGGACGAACAGCTCGCCGAAGCGGGTCTGGATGCGGGCCGCATCGTGCGCACCGTGGGGAATCTGCTGCCCGCCGCAAAGCGCGGCCGTCTCGAACGGCTGGAACGCTAGAATCGCCATGCATCGCAAGCAAGAACAGGGGAGCGGTGCGACGGGATTTTGGACGAAGGATGTGAAATCCGTCCTCCTTCTGGGGGATGGTCAAAAGGCCCGGGTGGAGTCAGCCCTTCCCGAGGTCCGGGATTGGCTGATCGGTCGGGGCATCCAGGTCCAAGTGGAGGCCGATGTTCGGCACTTCGCCCAGCAGCACCTCGAGGGTTTCCCCCTGCCAAACCCGGTCCCCGATTTGATCGTGGTTCTTGGCGGAGACGGCTCCGTTCTCACCGCGGTTCGTTCCTTCGGGGAAGCCCCGGTTCCCGTACTAGGAGTACACTTCGGGCGGGTCGGATTCCTGGCCCCGGTACTTGGAGAACACTGGAAGAAGGGCCTGCAAGATGCTCTCGAAGGCCGTTGCCTGGTCGAGGAGCGCATGCGAATGGAAGTGGAACTCGAGGATGGCAGCCTATTTCTGGCGCTCAACGACGCGGTTTTGGCGCGACCTGTGGAGTCGAGCATGGTGGGACTTTCCCTATTCGTGAATGGCGAACATGCCACCGACTACCACGCCGACGGATTGATTCTAGCAACAGCCAGCGGATCCACCGCCTATTCACTGGCTGCCGGTGGACCCATCCTGGCCCCCGAACTCCAGGGCCTTGTGGTCACACCCATTTCGGCCCACGCCCTGGCGCACCGCCCTCTAGTGCTCGCGCCCGGGTCCCAAGTGACCATGAAAGTGGTCCGGTCGAGCCAGGGCGTCGCACTGGTCTTGGACGGCCAACGGGTGGCACAACTCCAAGAATCCAGCAGCGTGACCGTTCGCCGTCACCGGGTGAACTACCCGCTTTTGGTGCCCTCGGGAATGGACCCATGGCAGCGCCTCTCCGACCGCCTGGGCTGGAGTGGAACCCTGGCTGAGCTGGGCTAGGGCGAAACCGCTAGATGGCGGGCGTATTGCGCGTTTCGGACTGGATCAACCCATCCTCCATGTGCAAGACACGATCGCAACGCGAGGCAAGGCTATCGTCGTGGGTCACCAGCAACAGCCCCAGATCACGCTCTTCCTGAACTTGGAAAAGCAGCTGCAGCACGGTTTCACCCGTGGCCCGATCCAGGTTTCCGGTGGGCTCATCGGCGATCAATATGGGCGGGTCCAATAGCAGGGCCCTGGCGATTGCAACGCGCTGCTGCTCTCCGCCCGATAGCTTTCCGGGGCGGTGCTTGAGCCGATCCTGCAGCCCGAAACGTTCCAGCAACTCGAGGGCCCGTTGCTTGTATTGCTTTTTTCTCGCCTGGTAAGCCCAAAATCCATGCTTGAGCATGGCCGGCAACAGGGCGTTCTCCAAAGCGCTCAGCTCGGCGAAGAGGTGATAGAACTGGAACACGTAACCGATGCTCTCATTGCGCAATTCGGCGCGCTTGGAGGTGGAACGACTCCATCCGTCGTGGCCCTGAATGGTGACACGTCCCTGGGTGGGCTTGTCCAACAGACCCAGGATGTTGAGCAAGGTGGTCTTGCCCGTGCCCGACGCTCCCATGAGGCAAAGCCGCTCGCCCTTGTGCAAATCCAAATCCACCCCATGGAGGATCTCCAGGGTGCGATCTCCCACCTTGGAGGAGCGCTTGATTCCCCTGGCGTCGATCAACGGGGGTCCGGAATCGATGGGGGTCACGGCCCTTTCGGCAGGCTCACCCATGGGTGCGATTTCTTGGGTGAGATCACTCATAGCGTAGGGCATCCACGGGGTTCAGGTAGGCGGCGCGCAGGGCGGGAACCGCTGCCGCGAGCAGTGCGGTGAAGACGCTGGCAGCCGCGATGGACACGATGCCGGTCCATTCGATCACGGTGGGGATGTGGTCGAAGTAATACACCTCCCGGTCGAACAGCTGATAGCCGGTCACGCCGCTGAGCCAGGTTTCGATTTCGTTGATGTTGTGGGCAGCCGTGATGCCAACAAGGACACCGAGGACCATGCCCACCAGGGCTTCGATGCCACCGATGGATAGGAACAGGCTCAAGATCCCGCGGGGCGTGGCACCTAAGGCGGTCAGGATGCCAATGTCCCGCCGCTTTTCGCTGACCATCATGGACAGGATGGCAAAAACGCCAAAGCCCGCCACGAGCAAGACCAATCCGAGCATGATGCCGAGCAGGGCCCGTTCGTTTTCAATGGCGGCCAGCATGGAGCT
>JARGOW010000368.1 GCA_029212955.1 Planctomycetota bacterium
GTATCAGCGCCCGATTGGACCAGTGGTTTTTACTCCGGGTGCCTGTGGTTGACCTTTGAACAAACGGGGCGACCGGCGTGGCAGACCCTGGCCACCGCGCAAACTTTGGACCTCTCCGGGCAGCAGTTCAACACGGGCGACCACGACATTGGCTTTCGCATCATGTCGAGTTACGGCCATGCCTATCGACTGACCGGGGACCCTGTCCATAAGACTGTCATTCTGAACGCAGCGCAAAGTTTCGCCACGCGGTTCAACACGACCGTGGGCTGCACACGTTCCTGGGACTTCGGCCCCTGGCAGTTCCCCGTCATCATCGACAATCTGATGAACCTCGAGCTCCTATTTTGGTCCGGTCAGAATGGCGGGGACGCGAATCACAGCACCATGGCCCATGCCCATGCTTTGCGGTCGCTTCAAGAGCATGTTCGGCCCGATGGAAGCACTTTCCACGTGGTCGATTTTAACCCGACCACGGGACAAACCCTCTGGCAGGGCACCTACCAAGGCCACGCCGATTTCTCCACCTGGTCCCGCGGTCAGGCCTGGGCGATCTATGGCTTCACCATGGCCTACCGTTACACATCGGATCCGGTTTTGCTCGAGGGCGCCGAGCGCGTGGCCAACTACTTCCTGGCCAATCTACCCGCCGACGGGGTGCCTTACTGGGACTTCCAGGCCCCCTCCATTCCCAACGAACCGAGGGATTCCTCCGCGGCCGCGATCGCATCCTCCGGCCTTTTGGAACTGAGCCATTACACCACCTCCCCCTCCGACCGCATCCGCTACCGGCGCATGGCCTCCCGAATCCTGCGCGCCCTCTCCTCCCCCGCATACTTGGCCAGCGGCTCCAACAGCGACGGCATCCTGCTGCACGGGGTGGGCAACAAACCCGCCAATCGGGAAATCGACGTGGCGCTCATCTACGGCGACTATTACTTCCTTGAGGCTTTGGGCCGCTGGTAGCCGTGGGCTCCGTCACGAGGGCGAACGTCCAAACGCCCTTCGATTCCCGTCGGTGTTTTGCCGGAACCGATTCCGCCCGGGCGATCCATGCAAATCATCCGCGCCATCACTCCCCGACGAATGCGGCTGCCGCGGGATCACTCAAAGGACAAGCTGTCGATGGCCTGTTGCAGTTTGGCCCAAACAGGATTTTGACCCGGGGTTTCAGGGCTGGCCTGCACCTTGAGCAGGGTCGAATTCGGGTTCGGATATTCAGCGGTGACCAGGAAATTTAGGGTGAGCGGGCTGCCGTCTTTGAAGGAGTCAAAGGTCTGAATCTGACCGGCGTAGTGATTGTTGCCCAAGGATTCGATCGTGACTTGGGCAGCATCCTCGGGAATCGTGAAGGGCTTGTTGTTGCGCGCAACCGATCCCATGAGGCCGTCGTAGTACAAGTCGAAAATGTGGGCGATGCCCCCAGCGTCCAGATTGGGTTGTTCGATTTCCATGAGCAACACATAGGCCCACACTTCCCCGCTACCCTCGGTTCTCCAACCCGGGGCAAAGAGCAAGCTCTCCCTGCCCGCTGGCATGGTCGGGGCAAAGGATGGCGGGAATTGGATCAGCTCGGTCGCCCACTGGGAAAGGTCCACGGGCACGGCGGCTGCCATTTCTTGCTGGGTCACCTGGGGCTCCTGCGTGGATTGGCATCCAGCGGCCACGGCCAGGACCAAAAGAGTGGGTAGGAAACGCATGGGAGTCAGTAGGGCTTGGTTGGGGGGTCGACTACGCAGGGATTCAAAAGCCCGGCCAGTCGACACGGAATCGATGCACCAGTATAGGGGTGGCTGGCGTGTGAATGGTGCCACGGGAGGAGACCTTCCCAATCGGGCCCCCGATCTGGTCGGAGGCCCGATGATGCATACCGGATACAAAACGTCGCCCCGGCCATCGGGTATTCAACAAAGCCCGTTTTCTACTCCTGGGCGTGACCTCGCTCGAAGCACCCATACTTTGCCGCTTGCTTAGGCTCCACCTCAGACCTCACCTGTCATACTCGCACCCGGGGGCAAGCATGCCCGACTCCTATCGATCCATGCCCTGAAGAAAGTCTTCCAATATTCTGAGTACCCCGGGGCGAGCGGTTCGTTCTTAGGGCGCAGGCACCGAAATGACCCCTCCCCAATCCAACTCCCCCAGCGAAGATGTTCGCGGCTACTTCGAGCAACCCGAAGCCTGGACCCAGGTTTCCCAGGGTTTGCAGCGCATCGCTTTGGCCATCGTGGGCAATGAGCGAGATGCTGAGGATGTGGTCCAGGGAGCTTGGCTCGAGGCCCTGCGCGATCCGGAGCGGCAGCCGAGCGAAGGCTGGATGCGACGCCTGGTTCGCTTTCGCGCCCTCGATGCATTGCGGCGCAAGCGCAAGGAACCGGTCGGCCTTCCTAGTGATTTTCCCGAGTCACAAGCCGGCGATGGCATCGACACCAAGTGGAAGCTCGAAGCCCAACGCGAAGTCCTAGACGCGGTTCAAGCCCTCAAAGAACCCTACCTCAGCACGATCGTGTTGCGCTACTTCGAAGGCAAAGGCCCCAGGGAAATCGCCCTGCAGCTGGGTGTTCCTGAACGCACCATCAAGACGCGGTTGACCCGCGCACACACCCATTTGCGCGAACGCCTTGGCGCTCGCTATCAGGATCAATTTGGAAACTGGGCCCCAGCGCTGCTGGCCTTTTCCGGTTTCAAGGGACCCAAGCTGGGCGCCCTATCGATTCCCACAGCAGGGGCTCTCATCATGAAGAAAAAGCTATTGGTGGTGGCCGCTCTTGCGGTTGCCGTGTGCATCCCTTTTGCCCTGCAAACCCGTGGCGCCACACCCGACGAAGAGATTCAACCCGAATCCACAGGGGCGGATTTGGTTGGACTCCACACGCCCGCCCAAGTCAAAAGCCCGTCCGTCCAAGAACGCGAACTGGTGGTCCACCCAGCCGATGGGGTCGCCCAGGACCAGAACACCGTTGAGCTTGCCTTCCCATCGCTTTCGGAAGCAGAGTCGGGAAGCATCGGGATCCGCGTTCGTTGGTCCGATGGCAGCCCCGCCGAAAACCTAAAGATCGGCGTCATGGCAGAACACGCCCCGGACGCATTCCTCATGGGGCGGACCGCTTACACCGACGCCACCGGATACGTTCTCGTGGAGCGCGTAACCCCGGGCCCGGCAAAAGTCTTTTTCCACAGACTTGGCAATGAGGAAATCGAAGTCCTCGCGGGAGAATACGTGCAGGTCGAAAAGGAAGCGCAACTGGGTACCCGATTTAGCGGGCAAGTCCTAAGCCCAAGTGGTCAACCCGTGGCTGGAGCCGAGATCTACGTGGCGGATAGCCGTGGTGGAGATTCCCTTCCCAGGCCCACCGCCGTCGCCGATGGTGCGGGCCGCTACGAGATCAAAAGCGTTTACGACCGGTCCTACTTCTCGGCACGCTCGCCAGGTTTCGCACCATCCCTCCCCATCGAAACCGGCATTTCGACCGGGGACGCCATGGAATTGGACCTGACCCTGCGCGAGAAACCGGGAACCGTACGTGGAATCGCCTTGAGTCCTACCGGCCTGCCCGTGACCGGCGCCAAGGTTCACATCGACCTGGCAGGCGTGGATATGGGACCCGGTGTCCGGCGTGAAGCGCCCTTGGCCTTTACCTTGGAAACCGACGGGGAAGGGCGATTTGAAACCGACTGTATCGGAGCGGGCGAAATCATGATCACGGCGCGAACGCAGGTTTGGCAACCCTGGGTGGAGCGACTGAGCATCGCAGAGGACGCTCCTCTGGACGTTGAGATTCGCTTCGAACGCGGGGTCGAACTCACCGGTGTCGTGCGCGAAGAAAACGGGGATCCGGTTCCCGACGCCCATCTCTATGTGGGCCCCAACGCGGATCTGGCTTCGTATCGCGTGCTAACCGATTCCAACGGGATGTACACCATTCATGGGCTTCCCGCGGGGACTTCCGACATGAAGGTCTACCAAAAGCAATTCGAAGAGCTCAGGACCACCATGACCCTACGTTCGGACACGGCCAATCAAGTCGACTTCACCTTGCACCGATTGCAAGACGTGAGCGGAGTCGTGGTCGACCAACGGGGAGCCCCCATCGAACGCTGGTACGTGGCGGTGGAAACGGGCCGAGGTCAGTGGTCTGCGGGATCATGGACCGACTCCGAAGGCGCTTTCCACATCGTAGGCATTCCCGATGAGTCCACCGATTTGATGGTAACCAACGAAGACTACTGGGAATCCGGTGTTCGGATTCCCGTGCCCTCGGTCCTTCCGACCAAGGATTCGATTCGAATCACGGTTCCCGACTCGGCGCTCCCCAGCAGCTCCATCCGCGCGAAGATTCGGGTTGACGGGGCTCCGGCCCCCGTGGAAACACGTATCAGATTGCGCTCCTCGTCCCCGCTCACCCATCGGGACGTGCATCCGGATTCGAATGGATCCTTGCTCATGGAACGCCTCGCGGGAAGGCAATACCACCTGGAGGTATCCCTCGAAGGTCACGCGGCGTACCACAGGACCT
>JARGOW010000369.1 GCA_029212955.1 Planctomycetota bacterium
TTCGAACCCGGTGAAAGCGTGGTCGTCGATGTGGCACATCTGCCCGAGACGATCCTGGGTCCGAGCCCTGGTGGCGTTCGAGGTTCATCGGCCAACGCAAAGGTGCTCAAGCCCTGGGATATCACCGATCAGGATCCCATCGATTTCGATTTGTATGAACGCAAGGCCATCCTGCGCGCATTGGATCACTGCAAAAACAATCGAGTGGCCTGCGCCCGCATGCTCCGCTTGGGTAAGAGCACCCTATACCGCAAGTTGAAACGACTCGGAATCGACTCGGATATTGAATCCGAAATGATCGACTAGGCGACGGTGGACCACCGGCTCGTACCCAAAGACAACGGGGCGGGGCTAGCTCGGCTAGCCCCGCCCCGTTGTGATTGGGCAGCCTATTGTTCGCGTTCCCAGAACACTGGGGTCGAAGCCGGGGCCAGGGGGGCCTTGCGATTGATTCGCGGGTGGTAAAGGCGCGCTTCGATGCGCAGGATCCTGCTACCCGTGGGGCTGGACGTCAGGTCACCAGCCCAGAGCCGGACCCTTTTCGCGGAGGTGGAATTGAGAACAACGGGGGCGGAGCTGGCCTGTTTGGCGCTGGCTCGAACGAGCTGCCCGGAAGGCTGGGCAATCCACTTTTTCCCACCCTCATCCGTGGCGTGGACCACCACGTAAACCATTTGGGGAAGTGGTGCCCGGGCATTGTCTGGCAGTATGGCCTCGACCCGAATGGAGTCGGATGTGCCATGGATTTCGAGCTGGGGGCGCGCCGAGGATTCCAAGCTCTGGTAGACAAGGAAAGGGGTCGCGCGGCCGCTGGTGGGGTGGGCGATGGGCAGGGCCACCAGGCTGTACTTGTCGTGGATGGCTTGGGCCAGGGCCTCTTTCGCTTCTGGGCTATCCCCACCCAGTTCAAGAAGGACGGGATTGAGGCCTTTGGGGAAGGCTCCGGGGCTCAGTTCCGCTCCCATTCCGATGGCCGGAAGAACGAGGTCCGGTTGGTTCGCGAGCGCATTGGCAAGCGGCGCGCCAGCCGGATAACCCAGATTGAAGCGTTGAGGTGTGTCTCCGATGGTCTGCAGGCGTGAGAACCAATCGTAGATTCGGTTGGGCGTGTGGTAGGAAAGGCTGCCGACCCATGGAGAGAGGACCGTGGCATCCGGGTCCAAATGTTCGGCCAGGAAATGGGCGACCCTGCGCATCTCAGAGGTGCGCCGGATTTCGGTTTGAAGCTGGGTGCGCCCAAGAATGGAGTTTTGGCCAAGCGAGACGGGAGATCTTGCTTGGAGCCACTCCGTGTGGGGCGTGCCCAAGGAAAGCGGTCCCACGTCACCGGGGAACTTACTGGCGGTGGCCGCAGCTAAGGACGTGAACAGCAACAGGACCCAGCAGATGGCCTCCAGGCCCGGGCGATAGGTGTCGAGGGCGGCCACGATCATTTCCTGGATTACCAAGCAGATCAGGGGCAGTGCGGGCAGGAAGGCCAATCCAAATGGAAGGTCCTCGCCGCCTGCTCGGACCATGCAAAACATGTATAGGCAGCTCAGCAGGAAAGCGCGGATCCCCGGTCCCGACAGTTTGCCGGATAGGACAAACCCAAGGCCCAGCAGCATCCAGATGGGGCTGATTGCGACTTTTGTGAAGTCCAATGCCTGGGTCCAACCGTGGCCCATGGCTTCGGATTCCAGCAGGCGGTGATAAACGGCGCCGTAGAGCGAGTGGGCTTCGCCGTTTGGTGTGAACCAGCAGAAAAATCCACCGATCAGGGCGGCGGGGGCAAAAACCCAGGCTCCAAAGTCGCGCTTTTTTTCGCCCTTGATGCGATCCACCGACCAGAAGGCAAACCATGCCGCGACCATGATCAGTCCTTCCGCACGGGTCAAGGCCATCAACGCCAGTGCGAGCATTAGGAAGATGGGGTGCTTCTTTTCGAAAGACACGACAGCGATGACGAGCAACAGCGCAAGCGTCACATGCTCGGTGCCCGAAACCGCACCCGAAGCCATGGTCCCGCTCAAAACCAACAACACGGGCGGGATCACGCCGGCGACCCGATCCTGGGCGATGCGTGTGGAGGCGGAGATCAGCAGCAAGGCACTGAACAGGCCCACCATTTGAGCGAACAGCCCCACGGGCCACTCGAACCAGGTAGCCAGCCAGGCCAGTCCCACCCACAACGGGGATGGATAGGCCTGCAAGCCCGGTCCACCGGGGCTCAGGTTCCACCCATTGCCCTGGGCAGCGTTTTCACCCAGGGCAAAGGCCAGGTGAGCCGAATCGTAGGGCCCCGCGAAGTTCCATTGGAAATCCCGGTGGATGCCCAACGAGTGGGCCAACAGGATTCCAAGGGCTAGCAGGATGGCGGTCGTACGATTCATGGAGGCTTCTTACTCTTCCGGGTCGACCAAGTGTACTTCGGTGTTTGCGACAGCCCTATCCACCAAACCTTCCAGGTCCAATTTTGACTCGGCGTGGGCGCAATCTTCGGCGTTGCCGTGGATTACGGGCGATGCCGGCTGGAAAACCGTGCAGCAATCGGGCTCGGGGCGGATGGAAAGGTCAAAAGTCCCGATGCGTCGGGCGATGTCGATGACCTCTTCCTTGTCGTACGTGATCAAGGGCCGCAGGATCAGATGGTCCGCCGCATCCGCGATCAGGGTCATGTTTTGCATGGTTTGGCTCGCCACCTGGCCCAGGTTTTCACCCGTAAGCAAAACGCCGTAGTCATACTTTCGGCAAAGTGCGCTGGCGATGCGACCCATCATGCGCCGGTAAAGAACCGTGCGGTAGCGTTCGGGGCAGTTGTCCCGGATGGCCTCCTGGGTTTCCGCGAAGGGCACCACGTAGAGCTGGGCCTTGCCTTGGAAGTGGGAAACCGCGCGGGCCAAGTCGGCGACTTTGCGCTTGGAACCTTCGCCCAGGTAGGGGAAGGAGTGGAACGATACGAATCCCATGGAGAGCCCGCGGCGCATGCCGAGCCAAGCGGCCACCGGGGAATCGATTCCCCCGGAAAGCAGGCACAAGCCACGGCCGGAGGTGCCAACCGGCAAACCACCGGGGCCCTGCAGGCGTTCTAAAAATACGTACTTCTCTTTTCCACGAACCTCGATGCCGAGTTCGAATTCGGGCGCTTTGAGATCCACTTTGACGAAGTCGGGACCAGGTAGCACGGCTGCTGCCACGGCGCGTTCCAATTCGATGGATGTCAACGGAAAGCGCTTGTCGGCGCGTTTGGCACGCACGCGGAAAGTGATCGGCAGGGAACCTGCTTTGCGAGCGATCAAGTCATCGACCAAGGGCTTGGCACCGGCCAGGATCGACTCGAGCGAGGCTTCTACCGCCCACGCGGGCGACACGGTCTTCACACCGAAAACCTCGGCCGTGCGCTTGGCCATCCGTGTGGCACGTTCTTCGGGGTACACGTAGATGCGCCCGTGAACCACCGAAACCTTGGCGGGTCCAATCGGCTTCAAGGCGCGCCGAATCATGCGCGCTAGTGCATTTTCGTACTTCTTGCGGTTGCCGCCCTTGAGCGCGATCTCGCCGTAGCGAACGACCAGCACGTCGGGTTCTTTCAATGCAATTTGGGTCATGATGCGGAGCGGGTTTGGGGGGCGACCTTGGAGAGTTTGGGGTGCAGGGTTTGAAGAGCGTCCACCAGGGTCTGAACTTGGTCGGTCGTGGTTTGGCGAGAGAAGGATACCCGCAGAACCTGCCGGGCTTCCTGATCGGTGAGTCCCATGGATTTCAAAGCGAGGCTGATCGAACCGGAGATCGATTGGCATGCGCTGCCCACGCCCACTTCAAGTTGATGGGCTTCCAGGTGGTGTTGCCAGACTTCTCCCGGAGCTCCAGGAACCCGCAAGGTGACGATTGAATCCACCGATTGCTCGGAGGTCATGGACAAAACACCTTCCAGTCCGGAAAGGCCTTCTCGAAGCAAGTTCTGGCAGTTCAGTGAGGATTTGGCGAAAGCGGATCGGTTTTCCACCGCCATGCGTGTGGCCTTGGCGAGGCCCACAATAAAGGCCACGTTCTCCGTGCCAGCGCGCATTCCGCTTTCGTGGGATCCGCCGAAGATGATGGGGGACAGGCGGGCATCCTTGTGGGCGACGAGGGCACCCACGCCTTTGGGTCCATGGATTTTGTGCCCGGAAATGGAAAGACTGTCGGCGTTCAGCACATCCAGGGAAACCTCGACCTTGCCGATGCCTTGGATGCAGTCCACGTGGAAGTGGGCTTTGGGAGCTTTGGCCCTCGCAGCGCCGAAGAACTCTCCGATGCGATAGAGCGCACCAACTTCGTTGTTGACCAACATGTGCGAAACGACGCGCGTGTCGGAGTGGACCTGGGCCAGGGCCGCATCCGTGTCGATGGCGCCTTTTTCGGTGAGGGGCAAGTTCGCCACTTCGAAGCCCTCAGTGGTCAGAGCTTCGGCTGGCTTGCGAACCGAGGGATGCTCGGTGGATCCGATACAGATCCGTCCTGCGCCACGCGCCCTAGCGGCGCCCAGCAC
>JARGOW010000370.1 GCA_029212955.1 Planctomycetota bacterium
TGAACGGCAAAGTCCACCAGGTCGCTCGAACCGTCGACGGAGTAGTGGAAGCTCACCGGTTCTTGGCAGGCCTGGGATAGGCTGAGGTCCAGGTTCGCTTGGCCTCCCGCGGTGATCTGGTAGGTGGTGGAAGCCAAGCTGAGCACGGGCGGGTCCACCGAGGGCCGGATCCAGAGTTCGGCCCGGTGGGACATGGGGTGCAGGGTGGCGCCGGTCGGCATGCCCAGGTCGAGCAGGAGCGACCGTTCATGGTAAAACTCACCGGAGGGGATCAGGTCGATCAGGATCGTGGCCTGGGTGTCTCCAGGAGCGAGCACGAGGGGGTTGGGCGAAAGTGATTGGAAGTGCACCCCGGCCACCGCGGTTCCCGTGAGAGTGAAGGGCAGGCTGGCACCGGCGGCTCCTACCGGAGCATCCAACTCGATGGTGAACTCGAAATTGGCCGCCGAGTCCTTCAAGTGTTTCTTCCAATAGGGCACCCGGATGCTACCGGTGGGGCCCAATGGCGTGTATTCACAAAGCGGTGTGATCGAGGCCTCAGGGGGGGCCACGACGGCGGGACTCGAAGAGCTCGAGCTGCACCCCGAGGTCAAAGAAAGGGTGAGGGCCACGGTGGAGAGGAAACGGCGTGAAAGCATGGTGCGGTGGGGGTGCCCAATTCCTTCAGGCGGGGAGTCGCAAAAGGGGGCTGGCAAGCGGAAATGGGGCGCCCAAAGCCCCCAGAAGCGGAAACCAAGGGCCCTGGGCCCGTGTCCCGGATCGAGTGCCACAACAGTGTACCCGGTTCTGGCGGCGCTGGAGTGGTTCCTACCCCCAAGCGCGGGCCAGGTTTCAGGGAGAAGTGCCGGGTCTGCGTGGGTGGCTGGCTGGGAGCTCCATCAGGGGTGCCTAGGTCCCGGTGAACCACTTCTCTGTATTGGCGAACTCCACAAAAGAACGCGGCTCCGAACAAAAGTTCCGAGCCGCGTTGGGTGTTGGGAAGCAAGCGCTCCTAGCTCCGCGTAAAGCGGCGGTGGGTGCCGCCCTTGGCGTCGATGTCCACGCCCTGGTGATCCTTCTTCCAAGCCTTGTAGGACTCGTAGTCGCCGTGGTGGAAGACCACGTTGCCGTCGCCTTCGAAGGCCAGGATGTGGGTGGCCACCCGGTTCAGGAAGTAGCGATCGTGGGTCACGATGATCATGGAGCCGGGGTAGTGCTCGATGGCTTCCTCGAGGACGCGCAAGGTATCCAGATCCAGGTCGTTGGTCGGCTCATCCATGATGATGAGATTGGCGGGCTCGCGCAGCATGCGGGCCAGGAGCACGCGGTTGCGCATTCCTCCCGAGCATTCGCTGAGCTTGCGCTGTTGGTCTTCGCCTTTGAAGTTGAAGCGCGCCACGTAAGCGCGGGCATCGATGGTCTTGAGCCCGAAGGGCAGCACCTCGTTGCCGTCGGTGATGTTGTTGAAGACGGTTTGCTCGTCGTCCAATTCGGTACGCGATTGGTCGACCATGGAGATTTCCACGGTGGAGCCGATGGAGACCTCGCCCGCATCGGGCTCTTCCATGCCCATGATCAGGCGCAGCAAGGTCGTCTTGCCCATTCCGTTCGGACCGATGACGCCGAGTTTGGCCTGGGGTGGCACGTTGAAGGTCAAGCCTTCGAAGAGCGGGGTTTCGGTGTAGCCCTTGGTCAGGTCGCGCACCTCGATGACCTTGTCGCCCAGGCGCGGCCCGGGCGGGATGCGCAGGTCGATGGACTCGAGCTGATCTTCGGCCTTTTCAGCGGCCATATCCTGGTAGCGCTTGAGGCGCGCCTTGGATTGGGTGGTCCGTGCTGAGGGCGTCTTGCGCAGCCAGGCGAGCTCGCGCTCCAGGACCTTGTTGCGCTTGGCGTCCTTGCTCTTCTTTTCATCCAAGAGTTTCTGCTTGGCTTCCAGGTAGGTGGAGTAGTTGCCCTTGTAGGGCTTGGCCAGGCCGCGCTCGATCTCGAGCATCCAGTTGACCACGTTGTCCAGGAAGTACCGGTCGTGGGTGATGAGCATCACGGTGCCGTCGTACTCGGCCAGGTGATTCTCGAGCCACTGGATTGATTCCGAGTCCAGGTGGTTGGTGGGCTCGTCGAGCAGCAGGATGTCGGGGTGCTCGAGCAGGAGCTGGCAAAGGGCTACGCGGCGGGCTTCACCACCGGATAGTTTGTCCACGTTGCGATCACCCGGGGGCACCTGCAAAGCGTGCATCGCTTGTTCCAGGCGCGAGTCCAGGTCCCAGATGCCCTTGGCATCCATGTCGTGTTGTAGGTGGTCGTACTCAGCGGAGAGCTTCTCGGCCTCGGCGCCTTCCGCATCACCCATGATGTTCATGACCTCGTAGTAACGCGCTTCGATCTCGCGCAGATGACCCACGGCCACGTCGATGTTCTCGGCCACGGTCAGGTTCGGGTCGAGCTTGGGCTCCTGGGCCAGGTAGCCCACGGTGGCGTCGCCGTTGGGCTTGGCCACGCCTTCGAATTCCGTGTCCTCACCAGCGATGATGCGCAGCAGGGTGGTCTTGCCCGCGCCGTTGAGGCCGATCAAACCGATCTTGGCGCCTTCCAGGAACTGCAGGGTGATGCCTTTCAGGATTTCCCGCTGTTCATAGAACTTGTGCAGGTCCTGCATTTGGAAGATGATTTTGTCTGCCATGGCGAGGTATGGGATTCGATGCTGGGGCGGGCCGGGCCCGACGGGGTCAAAAATTAGGGAGCTCAGGGGGCCTTATGCCGCCGGAGCCCCTTCTATCGCAGGAACCGATGGGAGCTGCGGCCGGTAGGTTAGCCTGTTGGGCCCCTGGCGTGGTACGGGCCACCTGGATTTTGTGGAGCGCAGATGGGGGTGGGAAAAGCGAGGTCGCCCCGCAGGGTTCGCGGGTCGGAGGTCAGGGCCCGGCGGCGACTTTCGGCGCATGGCCTGGGCCGTAATGGAACGCAGCGGGGGATTCTGGGGAAATTCGCCTTGGCCCATGCCCTCCCCGGTACCACCGGGGGGCCTGCTGCCTTATCCTAGTCGCTCTCAAAAGGGCCCCTGGGGGCCCTGACCCCCGATCGATCAAGAAGGAATCACTATGGCAACCCAGCTTCAAGAGAACTGGCTCAAGGAATTAGGCATCGAAGGCGACCAATCCGGCGCGTACAACGGCGCTTGGATGGAATGCACCGGCGAATGGCTGGAGACCCGCAGCCCCGCCACGGGCGAGGTCATCGGCCGCGTCCGCATGGCCAGCAAGGCTGAATACGACCAGGTGGTGGAAGCCGCCCAGGAAGCGCACCTGCGCTGGCGCTCCATGCCCGGACCCCTGCGCGGCGAAATCGTGCGCAAGATGGGCGAGGCCATGCGCAAGCACAAGGACGCCCTCGGCAAGCTGATCGCCCTGGAGATGGGCAAGATCGCCCAGGAAGGTTGGGGTGAGGTGCAAGAAGCCATCGACATCGCCGACTTCGCCGTGGGCCTCTCCCGTCAGCTCTACGGCCTCACCATGCCCTCCGAGCGCCCGGGCCACACCATGCGCGAGCAGTGGCACCCGCTCGGCACGGTCGGAATCCTTTCCGCCTTCAACTTCCCCATGGCCGTCTGGGCCTGGAACTCCATGTTGGCCTGGACCTGCGGCGACGCCTGCGTCTGGAAGCCCAGCCCGAAGACGCCCCTGTGCGCCATCGGCCTGGTCAACGTGATTCGCCCCGTGCTCGAGGCGGAAGGTTTCGGCGCCCTGTGCGGCCTGGCCATCGGCGGCAACGAGGACGTGGCCGTGCCCATGGTCGAGGACCCGCGCCTGCCCCTGATCTCCTTCACCGGCTCCACCGCCGTGGGCAAAATCGTGGCCGGCAAGGTCGGTGCGCGTTTCGCCAAGGGCATCTTCGAGTGCGGTGGCAACAACGCCCTGATCGTCATGGACGACGCGGACCTGGACATGGTCCTGCCCGCCACGGTCTTCGGCTCGGTGGGCACCGCCGGCCAGCGCTGCACATCCACCCGTCGCCTGCTGGTGCACGAGTCCATCATCGATGAGATCGAGGCGCGTTTGCTCAAGGCCTACGACGGCATCCGCATCGGCGACCCGAACGACCCCGCCACCCTGTGCGGACCGCTCATCGACGAGCAGGCCGTGCAGAACATGGAAGAGGCCCTGGTCAACGTGCAAAAGGAAGGCGGCAAGCTGCTGCGCGGCGGTGGCCGCGCCGAAATGCAAGGCGACCTCAAAGGCGGCCACTTCGTCGTGCCCGCCATCGTGCGCGCCAAGAACGAGTACCAGACCGTGCAGGACGAAACCTTCGCGCCCATCCTGTACATCATCCCGTTCAAGGACTTCGACGACGCCGTGGCCCAGCAGAACGGAGTCCCGCAGGGCCTCTCCTCCGCCATCTTCACCGCCGACGTGAAAAAGGCCGAGCGCTTCCTCTCCGCCGTGGGCTCCGACTGCGGCATCGCCAACGTCAACATCGGCACCTCCGGCGCTGAAATCGGCGGCGCCTTCGGCGGCGAAAAGGACACTGGC
>JARGOW010000371.1 GCA_029212955.1 Planctomycetota bacterium
AATTGACCATGGATGGGTTGGAACCTGTGGTCACCGGGTTTGCCCGGGCCGAAATCCCCCCGGTGGAAGCGTTCGGGAGGCCATTCAACAGGTCTTCAACGAGGGCCACTTTAAGGCGAAGAAGGTCGTCACCGGTGTTTCCGGAGACTCTACCGTCGTGCGCTACATCCCCATGATGCGCATGAGCGACGATGAGTTGCTCCAGGCCATCAAGTTCGAAACGGACAAGTATTTGCCGTTTGATCTGAGCGATGTGGTCATGGACTGCCAAGCCTTGCGCAACCGCGTTCATGCGGGCTCCGACACCGACGGGGAAGCCAAAGAAGACGGCACGATGACCGTCCTTTTGGCCGCCTGCCGCAAGGAAGCCCTCGAAGAGCGCGCCGCGATGATCAAGGGCCAGGGCCTCGCACCCATTGCGATCGACCTGGATCTCTTTGCCGTTGCAAACGCCTGGGAGCTGTGTGGTTTGCCCATGGAGTCCAGCGCCGACGACGGCCTGGCCAGCGCAATCGCATTGGTCGATGTGGGCGCCACGCGCTCTTCGGTCAACGTGCTGGTGGGTGGCGAAAGCTGCTTCAGCCGTGAGATCAACATCGGCGGCGCGGATATGACCCAAGCCATCGTGCGCCGATTGGGTGTGGAGGGTTTCGAAGCCGAAGCCATCAAGCGCGCAGCCGATGGACACAAGACCGAGGTCGCGCTTGCCGTGCAGCCCGTACTCGAGGAGCTCGCCAGCGAATTGGCCCTCTCCATCGACTACGTGGAGCACCACGAAGGCGTTCAGGTCGAAGAAACCCTGCTGTCCGGCGGAGGCATCCTGACCCCCGGCGTGGCGCAGTACATCGAACAAGCGACGGCCCGTCCGACGCGTACTTGGAATCCCCTGGAGGCCCTACGTGTCGACGTGAACCGCGTCGACGTGGAGGAATTGGAAGCCTGGGCCCCGTCTTTGGTGGTCGCTGTCGGCCTTGCATCAAGAGTTCAATCCCGATGATTCGCATCAATCTACTACCCGATGAATACCGGAAGCGTACGCGCATGCCGGTCAAGAGAATGGCTGCCATTGCAGCCGTGGTGGCTGTCAACGCCAGCTTGCTCGCATTCCTTGGACACCTGCACTTTGCAGTGGCCAGCGAAATCGAAGGCATCTATGACGGGCACAAGCTCAACATGGACGGCCTGGCTCCCCAGGTCGCCTACCACGACGCGCTCGCCACGGAAATCAAGCTGTTCAGCTCCCGTGAAAAGACCCTGAGCGACATCACCAAAAACCGCGTACTTTGGACGCGCAAGATGGATCAGCTCATCGATGTGGTGAACGCCGGAAACGACGTGGATCACTTCGTGTGGTTTGACGACGTCAACGCCCAAATCAAGCAGGCTCGCAAGGGTCGCGCTACCACGGACTTCGGCAGCTTTGAGGCGAATGGCCACTCGGGGTCGGATAAGTGGGACCGCATGGCCAACTTCCTCGATGATGTGGTGGATAAGGATCTAACCGCCTTTATCGACGACTTCGACACGCTCAACCGTCCCCAGGGTCGCAAGAACGATAGCGATGACGATTTGATCCCCGCTGTCAACTGGGTATTCCCTTTGAAGCTCACTTTGCGCAGCCCCGACGAGCGTCTGGCCCTGCGTAACAAGGAGGAGGCCTCCAAATGAACGAACGCAAATTTTGGATGATTCTCGGGCTGATCTTCGTGGCCGTGACCTCTGGTTGCGCCTACGCCATCGTGGCCAAGCAGGATCACATCGCCGAGCGCCGTACGGCCATCGACAATCTGACCAAGGAAATCAAAACCGCCCGTCAGACCATTACGGAAACCCCGAACCTGATCAAGGACGTGATCGTCCTGCGCGAACTGGCCGTGGTGTTTGAGGAGATCCTCCCGACCACCGACGGTGCTAGCAACCTGATCAAGAACTTCTACAACTACTCGCAAGAGTCCGGTGTGAACCCTGATTCCTTTAAGGATCAGACCAACCGGAAGGATAAGAAATCCAAGTCGGATTTCTACCGCTTCAGCTACACGCTGGAGATGACCGGTGACACCTTCCAGTTCATGGACTTCCTGAACCACATCGAGACCCACTCGCGGTTCATGGCGGTGCCTAGCTACCGAATGACGTCGGGTACGCGCGGTGACATGGAAGAGCTTGGCTTTGCCCAGCACACCATTCAGATGGAAGTGGAAACCTACGTCTATCAGCCCAAGACCACGGCGAAAGCCGTTGCGATCGACAACTACGATCGCAAGCGGGACTTGCTGATGGGGGAGATCAACCGCCGCCGTCAGGCCTTGCGCTTGCACACCTTCCAATACCGCGGCGCCCGTGGGCGTCGTGACCCCTGGGTCGATCCCCGCGTTTCCGTGGAAGAGAACCCCAGCGGCTTGACCGTCGTGGAGCAAAAGGAAAAGGTCGACGAGCTGGCAGCCCTGCTGCAGTCCGCCACCGGCCAATGGGATCGCGTTCAAAGCGCTGAGAACATCCTGGAGCGCATGATGGAAAAGCGTGGCGTGATCGAAACGGTCGCGACCATCGACGAGGAACTTCGTCGCATCGACAACGATGGCCTGGTTACCTACCCCCCGGCGGTCAAGCGCCTGCAGGTGGAAGTCCGCGATCCCGTGCAAGCCTTGCACGGTGAGTTGGACGATACCAACAACATCCAGGGCCCCCTCAAGGAGGAACTGGAGCAAGTGGCTGGCCACATGCGCAAAAACATCGAGTCAGGAGAGTTCGCACTCGCCCTACAGGACTACGAATCGATCAAAGCTGGCCTGGAATTGGTACAGGGCGATCCGGTTCGCATGGAGCTCGCTGAGCTCCTAAGGCTCCTGGCGGATGAGGCCGATATCCTCCGTGAGTTCGAGGCGATTGAAATTCGCTTCTCCGGCCAAGCACTGATCGAGGGCCATGCCCCCGCCGTGCTGCTCAATGGCAAAACCCTGAAGGTGGGAGACATGCTTCAGCCCGGGGTTGAAATCATCGCCATCCGTCCTTTCGAGGTGGACTTTGCCTTCCGGGGCGTGGTCCTGACCCGCTCCTTCTAGTCCCCAACTACCCATCATCACAAGTCCCCGGAAGGGGGTGGAATCACTGTGAAATACCTCAAAACCATTTTGGCGCTAGCCGCCTTCGCATTCGCCACGCCCGTCGTGTCGGCCCAAGTCCCGAGCATGGATGCTCGCATCAACCTGAACGTGGTTGAGCAGAACCTGGCTCAAGTTGTTCAGTACATCCGGGACCGCTCCGGTGCCAACATCGTGCTCCTGGAGGGTGGCGACAAAGTCGTCAAAGACCTTCAGATCACCGATGTGGACTGGCGTGACGCACTCGAGTACGCCACCCGTATGGCGGGCTGTGTTGTCACCGAGGACCGCTCCGGCGTTCTGACCGTGACCGACCCCGTGCGCGTGCACTTCGACTTCCTGGATGCCGATATCAACGACATCATCACCACCATTGCCACGTCCTCGGGCGCGAACATTGTGGTGGGCCCCGAGGTCACCGGAACCCTGCGAGTTCGCTTGCAGAACGTTCCGTGGCGCGATGCCCTCGAAGAGGTCTGCCTGGCCCGGGGTTACGTGGTCGTGGAGGCCCGCCGTGGCATCCTGCGCGTGGTGGACCCTGCCAGCCTTGAGCGTCAGAAGGAAACCCGCACCTACCAGTTGCGCTATATCCGCCCCCGCGGCGTGTATGTGCCGATCATCAAGTCCGAGTTTGTCGAAGGCAGCCACAAGGCTCCCGCCGGCCCGCCCTCCGAGCACTTCAGCGTGCTCGACGCTCTCACCAAGAGTTTGAGCGGTGAAGGCGAACTGGACTACATGGAAGATCAGAACGTGATCATCGTTCACGATACCACCCAAGTCCATGAGAGCATCCAGGACATCCTGCGCCGCTTGGACGTGGAACCCACCCAGGTCTTCGTGGACGTCAAGTTTGTTTCCACCAGCGACACGGACGTGTTGAGCCTCGGTGTGAACTACGGTGACAGCGGTCCCCAGGTCTCCATCAGTGGTGGCCAGATCCCGATCGAGTTGCCCTTCAACATTGGTGAAGGCGGATTCGAGGACGGCTTCATCGCCGACCAGTCCGGTGGGGGTCCCTTCGGTGACCCGGCTCTGTCGAGCTCGGACATCATCATGCCCAACACCATCTTCGGTGCCCTGTCCTTCACCCAGGTTCAAGCCACCCTGCGCTTGCTCCAGCAGGATGTGCGTTCCGAGGTTGTTCAAGCTCCCACCCTGGTGACGATGGACGGTCGTCCGGCCACGATCTTCGTGGGTGAGACCGTGCGTTACGCCGAAGCCAAGACCGAGCAGGGCCAGTCCGGTGGACTGTCCTTGAGCGTGGCAGAGGCCAGCTCCTCCCCGGTTGAAGTCGGCTTCCAGCTGATGATTCGCCCCAACGTGGTGCCCGGTACCAAGAAGGTCATGATGGACGTCATCCCCAAGCAAACCAGCTTGTCGGGTAGCAGTGCGGACAGTGCCCT
>JARGOW010000372.1:0-275 GCA_029212955.1 Planctomycetota bacterium
GGTCGAACAGGGAGTGTTCGACGCCGTTTGCGATAACCAGGCACTGGTTCCCCCGCTTGACGCGGTAGGCGGCAATCAAGCCGTGTTCGGTGAAGTCCAAGCCTTCGAGCTCGTCGCCAGGCGCCAGGGTTCCAAAGGCCTCGTGGGTTCCGTAGGTGACCCCTTCGCCGGATTCGTTGCTTCCATCGGAGCTAAGAAGCAGGTCGTCCCCCGTTCCGATCACCATGTCGGGGCCGGCGGAGCGTAGCTGGAACGAACCCTCACCTGTGATTTTG
>JARGOW010000372.1:285-4498 GCA_029212955.1 Planctomycetota bacterium
AGCCGTCGAGCAGCATGTACTCATCGATGTACGGTACCTGCATTTCGCCGCCGGTAATGAGCAGCCGTAGGCCCTCTTGCGTGGTTGGGTAACGGTTCTGGGTGACCATGAACGCTGTGAGGGCGGAGTGGAGCCCATCGAGGCGGCTCTGGGACTCCCTACCCGGCGCTTCTTCCATTTCTGCATCCAGGAGCTGCAACGCATCGGGATCGAACTCCTCGAACACGCTGCGCACCAGGGCCACGGCTTCTGCCTCTGTTCCGAATGCACCCATGGCCTTCAGGAGTTCCACCAGTTTCGCTTCATGCTTGTCGAACCCTTCCCGGTCGCCTTCGCGCTCGCTTTCGAACATGCGGCGGGCCGCCTTGGCCAAGGCCTGCCGTTGTTCTTTGGTTCCTTCCTGGCCCGCATCGAGGGCCAGCAGCGGTGCGGCCTCGACGGGCATCAGGGGGAAGGCGGGGGTGAGAAGGAGCAGGGCAGCCGAGATAGGAAGCTTCATCCTCGTTTGGTCGGCAGACCCTGCAAATGCCTAAACGGACTTCTGCACTTCCCCACAATATCCATAGGAGAGTCGCGATTGGGGGATGGAATCGCCCCTTAGGGACCCCCAACCCCCCTTTTGTGGGGCTTCGTTGGGCAGGCGTCGGTGGCGGCCAGACCCGTCTGCGCAGGGTCGCCGGGGAGGGTCAAAAAGATTGTGGAGCGAAGGGTGTCTCGCCCCCTACGGCGAATATATTGGCTGGCGAAAATGGGCCAAAACAACATGGCTTCTCCCGTCCGTAGAGCTCTGCTCAGCGTTTCCGATAAATCCGGTCTGGTTCCCTTCGCCCAGGGCTTGCGGGAGATGGGGGTGCAATTGCTCTCCACCGGCGGGACTTTCGCCAAGCTCTCCGAAGCTGGCGTTGAAGTGACCGAGGTTTCCGAGCACACAGGCTTCCCCGAGATGATGGACGGCCGCGTGAAAACCCTGCACCCGACCATCCACGGCGGCATCCTGGCCCGCCGCGACCTGGACACCCACGTGCAAGCCATGGAGCAGAACGGCATTGGCGCCATCGACCTAGTGGTCGTGAACCTCTACCCGTTCGAAGCCACCGTGGCCAAGGACGGTGTGACCTGGGCCGAAGCTGTGGAGCAGATCGACATTGGTGGACCTTCCATGGTGCGCTCGGCGGCCAAGAACCACGCGTCCGTGGGCATCGTGACGGACCCTTCCGACTACGAAGTCGTGCTGACCAAAATGAAGCATGCTAAGGGCGCATTGAGCGATCCCTTGCGCCACCGTTTGGCGCTCAAGGCCTTCGCCCTGACCGCCAACTACGACGCGAACATTTCCCGTTGGTTGCGCGAAAACTGCGAGCACAGCGAAGTGGGCCAATTCCCCGAGCACTTCTCCATGTCAGGCAAGCGCGTCTCCGAGCTGCGCTACGGGGAAAATCCCCATCAAACGGCGGCGTTCTACACCACCGCGGATACCGGGGAAGCCAGTGTGGGTACCGCCGAGATCCTGAACGGCAAGGCCCTCTCCTACAACAACCTGGTGGATATCGACGCGGCTCTGGCACTGGCCAAGGAGTTCGCCGAGCCTTTCATCTGCGTGATCAAGCACACCAATCCCTGCGGTGCGGCCATCGGCGATACCATGCTCGAAGCTATGGAAGCGGCCTGGTCAGGTGACCCCGTTTCCGCTTTTGGTTCCGTGCTGGCCATGACACGGCCCTTGAACATGGAAGTGGCCAAGTTCCTGGTGGACGGCAAGCGCTTTGTGGAGGCCATCATCGCTCCTTCCTTTGACGACGACGCCTTCGAGCTGCTCACCACCGGTCCCAAGTGGGGCAAGAATGTGCGTCTCTTGGCCTGCGGCGACTTTGGACCCGATCAGCGTGTACAAGCCGACGTGGAGGTCAAAAAGCTGATCGGCGGGTTCCTCTTGCAGGATCGCGATTTGGAGTCCGAGCAGGCCAGCGACATGAAAGTCGTGACCGAAGCCCAGCCCACCGCCGCCCAACTGGACGAGCTTTCCTTCGCTCAAATCATCGCCAAGCACGTGAAATCCAACGCTATCGTGCTCACCGGAAACCGCACCGTGTACGGCGTGGGCGCGGGCCAAATGAGCCGCGTGGACAGCGTGCGAATGGCGGTCTTGAAGGCCGGTGAGCGCGCCAAGGGCTCGGTCATGGCCTCCGACGCTTTCTTCCCCTTCCCCGACGGCGTGGAAGTGGGCATGGAAGGCGGCGTGGTCGCCATTGTGGAGCCCGGCGGCTCCATGCGTGATGATCAGGTCATTGAGGTCTGCAATCAGGCCCAGATCCCCATGGTCTTCACCGGTATTCGCCACTTCCGCCACTAATCATCGAATACGGGGGAAGGGACAGCGTAGGCTGCCCTTCCCACCGGGAATCGCCCATCCCTCCCATCCCCTTTTTTGCCATGAGTAAGTTTCTAATCGCCTGCGTCGTCATCCTCGTTCTGTTCGGTGGATGCGCCGTCTCTACCTACAACGGCCTGATCAGTCAGGACGAAACTGTTCAAAGCTCCTGGAGCGAGGTGCAAAACCAGTACAAGCGCCGCTTTGAGCTGATTCCCCAATTGGTCGCAACCGTGAAAGGTGCAGCCAACTTCGAGAAGTCGACCATGCTCGAGGTCACCGAAGCGCGCAACGCGGTGAGTAAACTCTCCACCGACGATGGTGCCCTCAAGGACCCTGCCCAGACGGAGGCCTACATGAAAGCTCAAAGCGCATTGGGCTCCAGCCTAAACCGCATGTTGAATGTCACCGTGGAACGCTACCCTGACCTAAAGGCCTCCAAGAACTTCCTTGGACTGCAAGATCAGCTTGAGGGGACCGACAACCGCATTGCAACTGCGCGCAGGGACTACATCGATTCCATCAAGAAGTACAACACCAAGGTCCGCAAGTTCCCCGCGAACATCCTTGCGGGAATGTTTGGGTTCGAAACCCTCGATCAAATGAAATTCGACGAAGCTGAGCAGAAAGTTGAGAAGATTGATTTCAGCAAGTAGGGCAGGCTGGACCTTTCCTCTCTCCACTCGTTGAAACCAAGATCTTCCCATGCTCCAACGCCTCGTTCTCATCTGCCTCGCATTTCTATGCCTGGCGAACTTCTCAGTCGCATCGACCCAAGTCGATGTGCCCAAGAACGACGGCTGGGTTACGGACCTGGCTGGCATCCTGACTCCCTCCACCGAGCGCAAGCTCGAGGCGTTGATGGAGTCCTATCGGCAGGGTAGCGGCCATGAAATCGCCGTCCTGACCGTTCCCGAGCTCGAGGGTCAGTCCATCGAACGCTTGGCCCTTGAGGTCGGACGGTCCTGGGGTCTGGGCGAGAAGGGCAAGAACAATGGTGCGCTCCTGGTCGTGGCCTTCAAAGACCGCAAGTTGCGCATCGAAGTGGGCCGCGGTCTAGAGGGTCACCTGACCGATTCCCGCTGCGGGCGCATCATCCGCAATGTAATCGCGCCCCATTTCCGTAAGGGAAACACCGACAAGGGCATCGAGCAAGGCGTTCTGGCCATTCACAATGTGGCCGGGGGCAAGTACGGGGCCATTCAGAATCACAATGGCAATCAGGGTGGATTGGGTTCCACGCTCATGGGCATTGTGGTTTTGGTGATCATCCTAATCACAATGACGCGCGGGGGCGGTGGAGGCATGATGGGTTGGATCCTCGTGAATGCTGTGATGAGTGGTGGTCGCGGTGGCGGTGGCGGGGGCGGCGGCTTCGGAGGAGGCGGCTTCGGCGGCTTTGGTGGCGGCGGAGGTTTCTCCGGCGGCGGCGCATCAGGAGGTTGGTAATCATGAATCCCATCGCAATGCTTCTACAGAACGATGCCTGGCACGGGGTCGGACATGCGACCCCTAAGTTCGGTGATTCCTGGGGCCCCATGGAATGGGTGGGGCTTGCCGCCACCGTCCTATTGGGCGTTGGATTGGTTGCTTTGATCGCCATCGCAATTGCCCGAAACTCCCGCTATCGCGCCGTGGGCGTGGTTTCCGAGGGTGAGTTGGAGTTGGTCCGAAACAAGATTGCGGACGTGGAAAAGCGGACGACCGGCGAGGTCATGGTGGTCCTGCTCGAGCGCTCCGACAGGCATCCGGCAGCCCATTGGCTTGCGGCTTTGAGCCTACTGTTCGTGGGATCGGTCCTTCTTTGGACCTGGCTTCCTTGGGGCGATCCGGTGCTGCTTCTTA
>JARGOW010000373.1 GCA_029212955.1 Planctomycetota bacterium
GGCTTCTCCCCTTGACTCGAAAGGCCCCAGGGTGCGGGCCAATATCCAGGGACGCGCCGCCCGGGTGGACTTGGCGCCGCCCTTGGTTTGTCCATTGTGCTGGGCTAGGCGGGCCTGGACATCTTTTGCAATCCCCACATAGGTGACTGCGCGGGCCTGGGATTGCAGCACGTAAACATGCCAAACATTCGGAGTTTCAGGCTCCGTTTTGTCCAGGGCACCCCTTGCCTCTGGTTTCTTTTCAGGCCCTGCCAAAGGGTCAGGCCCCGGCTTCGGTGATAGCGATCATGCGCTCCAAAGAGAGCTTGGCATCACGGATGAGCTCGCCCTGCTCCTCGCCGCTCAAGCGGTCGCGGCGCGCGGTGATTTCATCCACGGAGTCACCGGACTGAACCAGGTTGATGTCCGGGGCTTGGCCCAGGCGCAGGAGGTCGAGCATGCCTGCCAGGTGGGGGGGGTCGTTGCGGCTCATGGTTGCGCATCCGCAACCGGCCGATCCAAAGCTGGGGTCGGGAATGTCTGCCAAGTGCTTGATCTCAACTCCACGCTTGCCAGCCTCAGCTGCTGCGTTGCGTACGAAGTGCCCTTCGGTTCCGATGACAATTTTGGAACCGGGCTTGGCATTCATGGCCGCCTTCCAGAGGTAATCCGTGCTGCCCGCGCCGTCGGCGGCTTGCACGGCTTCCAGGGGAGACTCGGGGTGTACCAACACCTTCCAACCGCGCTCCTGCCACCAGCCCACCATGGCAGCGCTGAAGATGGTGTGCACTCCACAGTACGATCCCCAGAGGATCATTTCCGCACGGTCCAAGGCCTGGATACCGCCCTCGATGGTTCCGTCGGTCAAGGAATAGTTGGAAGCGTGTACCTGGGGGTCGGGCAGGGTGACGAGCTTGTCAAGCTCCATGCCCAGCTTCCAAGCCGTGTTGCGGCCCAGGTGTTGATCGGGCACGAACAGGATTTTCTTGTTTTGCTTGCGGGCCCAGTCCACGACCAAGTGGGCATTGGAGCTTGTGCAAACCGCGCCGCCCGTGGCTCCTGCCAGGGCTTTCAGCCGCCCAGAGGTGTTCATGTAGGCGATGACCATAAGATCATCCCCGTAGCGCTCGATGAGCTGGTCGGCGATGGGCATGACCAGGTGGTCCTTGGCCAGCATCTCCATGGTGCACCCGGCTTTAGGGTTGGTGATCCAAACCTGCTGGTCGTCGTGGGCCAGGATGGCTACGGCCTCGGCCATGAAATGCACGGCCGATTCCACGATGACCTTTTTCTCCGGGTTGCGCGCTGCCTGGAGTGCCAGGGCGTAACTGTCCGAAACAGCTCCTCCGTAGCGCTCCACAAGCTTCACAATCTCGCCGCCCATGTAAAAGTGGGCCAGCAATAGCAGGGAATCCCCAAAGTGATCCTGTGCCGGACGCACGTACCGGTCCAACCATGGGAGAACCGTTTCGGGGGTTCGATCGGGCAGGGCCTGATACTCTTCCGCATAGGGTTTGAATTCATCTTGATACCAATCCAGGGGCAAATCGGTTTGGCAGATGGGCATTCCAGGCTCCAAGGTGAGACCGCTGGGGGTCAGACGGGAACCGGTGAGGCGGGAAGTGGGGTTGGCG
The DNA here is from genome assembly GCA_029212955.1 of Planctomycetota bacterium. GTDB lineage: Bacteria > Planctomycetota > UBA1135 > UBA1135 > NORP259. The sequence goes on from JARGOW010000373.1 coordinate 1,614, forward strand.
TGGGCCATGGTTTGAGGCAATCGATGGGGGAAGTGCCGGGTTGAATAGGGTTCTCAGGATAGCCGCTCAAGCTGCCTATGGGTATCCAGCCGATGAAATGGGAAGCCCCGGGGTTTCTTGCTATTCCGGGGCTGCCCAAGTGTGGGTCCCAGTATCGAGGTCCGTAGACTAGAAATAGACCCGACCTGACCGAATAAAGCCATGCGCCTATCCCTCTGCATTTCACTCCTGGCCCTGTTGGCCTGCGCGCCGACCCGCTCCAGCCAGGTCAAGGAAGGGCAGCCCGTGAGGGCTCTCTTGACCCCAAATCAAGGTGTCGCCCTGGAAATTGTGGCCACCAGCACCATTCTGCCGGGGTCTTACACCGTTCCGGTCATCTCCGGACAGGAGGAGCAAGGAATCCTCCGCCTGGTGGGGCTGAGCGATGTGGAGCTGGATTTGACCAGCGTTGAGATGATCGGTGGGGATCTGGAAACTCCCCAGGACGAATGGAAGGGGGTCGGGCTGCTGATCGAAGACTGCGAAAACGTGCGTATCACGGGTGGGGTTTGGAAGGGCTACCGCCAGCCTATCCTGGTTCGTGGCAGCTCCAATGTGATCATCGAGAGCGCCGACTGTGCCGATTTATGGTCGGACGGATTGCAGAGCACCGCCACCGGAGAGGACGTTGCCGATTGGATCGATCCCGGAGGTCAGCGGGCCAAAGACTTCCCCGCAGCGATAACGGCCGTGGATGTGGAGGGCTTTACGGTGCGCTTCTGCAAAGTACGAGACGCTCGCAATGGAGTGCTCTTGAGCGGTGTGACCGGTGGCCTTGTTCATGACAACGACTTCTCGTTTCTTTCCGGCTGGGGGATTGCCCTGATCGATTCGGAAGATTGCACCGTGGCCTACAACGCGACGGAATACAACGTACGAGGCTATTCCCACGGGGCCTATGCGGTGGGGCACAATTCGGCCGGGATCGTCCTAGCCGGGGCATCCCATTCCAATCAGGTGGCATTCAATCGGGCCACCCACTGTGGTTCCGGCGTGCTGCTCTGGGGTCGCGATGCCAAGGATGAGCGTCCCGAGGACAACCGGATCTTCGGAAACGATTGCAGTTCCGCCATCCAGGCCGGCGTGCACAACGTGCGCTCCGTGCGGACTCTGATCCAAAACAATCGGGTCCAGGATTGCTTGGGCTATGGCATTCGCAGCCAGGGTGGCAAAGGCGTGGTCCTCCTTGAAAACGAGATCACGGGTACGCAAGGGCGGGGAGTGGCGTTCCACGGAACGAGCTCTTCGGTCGTGTACTCCAACCGGGTGATGGAAAACCAAGTCGGATTGGAGGTGGCAGCCCAAGCGCCCCAGGGGCGCGATGCCCAAACGGAAGAAGGCGTAGAATCTGTGGATCACTTCATTCTCGGCAACCGGTTCTCCACAAACGGTCAGGACCTCGTGGCTAGCCAGAGCGAGGCCTTGTCCTTCGCTGGCAACCGATTCCTTGGCGGCAAGCAGCGCTTGCACGTGCAGAGCATTCAAGCCTGGGTCGATCCCAGTGGGAGCCGTGAAAACGGCGAGGAAGCTCCGGGCGAGGACACCGTCGTTGGCTGGCTGGCCGGAAGCAACGGTGTCATGCCCACGGGCAACATCGAGCTGGTTTCCCTGCGGCTCTGGGACGGGGAACTGCCCGCCAGCCTGGTCGCCGCCCAGGCACTGGAGTCACCCACTGTGGTCGGACACCCGCCCAGCTCCGCCATTGTGCACTCGGAATTCGATGGGGGCACGGAGACCGTGGTCCTGGGCCGCTATGGCCCCTGGGATTTCCCCTCGGGAGAATCCCAAACTCAAATGCGTCAGCCCGGTGGCCTCTTCTCCAGCGTTCGTTGGCAGGCCAGCTGGTTTGGGTTCGACCCGGAAACCCATGATCCCCGCGGGGACATCGAGGTATGGCGATCCCTTGTGGGTGAGCCGGTTCTGCGTCGCACCGTGGATCACTTCCTGGAACCTCGGCCCTCCGAAGAGATTCGTAGCCAGGTGCCGGGCGTTCGCTTCGGCCTGATTGCGGAAACCGAAATCGAAATCGGTGAGGCCGGGGAGTATCAATTGTCGGTCATGTCCGACGATGGGCTGCGTCTCTGGTTTGGAGATGAAGTCGTGTTCGAGGACTGGAGCTGGCACGCCACCGAGCGCAAGCAGATCACCTTGAACCTGGAAGCCGGCCTGCAAAAGGTGCGCTTGGAGTATTTCCAGCTGGATGGTGCCGCCGAATTGGCGCTAGAACTGCACGGTCGTTAGGCTTTCGAGGCCCCATAATTCCGGGCACCCCGAATACCCATGGACCGCAGCCATCCCCGAAACTGGAAGTTTAAGCTACTCCTAAAGGCAGGGATGACCCTGTTCCTGCTAGTGATGCTGGAGCTTGGAGCGTCCCTGTACATGGGCCAAAGCTTTGAACGCGGTCGTTTCATCGGAGACAATTGGATCGCCGTGGGGCAACGCGATGCGGACTTGGGCTGGGCCAATCGGGCGGGCGCATCGGGACACATTGCGGGGAATGGACTGGATTATACGGTGACGATCAACTCCCTGGGATTCCGGGATCCCGAGCGCAACTACCCCAAGCCCGAGGGAGTGAAACGCGTGGTATTCCTCGGCGATTCCGTGACGTGGGGTTGGGGCGTGGACGATGGAGAGCGCTTCTCCGATCTCCTCGAACACCGTCTAGGGAAAGGGGTGGAGTCCATCAATATGGGCGTGCCGGGATACGGGACCGGACAGCAATTCTGGAACCTGGAGAAGTTCGGATGGCGCTATCAACCGGACGCGGTGGTGCTGTGTGTGGTCCTCAATGACGTACTCGAAGCGGAGATGATCGAGCATTACGGCATGCCAAAAC
>JARGOW010000374.1 GCA_029212955.1 Planctomycetota bacterium
TCATGGCTTAGGCTCCTTTTACGGCGATACAGATCTTCTTGGCAGCGTCGTCCAAGTCGGAAGCGGGGATGATCGGAAGGCCCGATTCCTCGAGCATTTTGCGTCCCAATTCAACATTGGTGCCTTCCAGGCGAACGACGAGAGGAACCTTGAGCTCGATCTGCTTGACGGCCCCGATGACGCCTTCAGCAATGATGTCGCACTTCATGATGCCGCCGAAGATGTTGACGAGAACGCCTTCCACCTTGGGGTCGGACAAGATGATGCGGAAAGCCGCGGTCACATTTTCAACGGTGGCTCCGCCACCCACGTCGAGGAAGTTGGCGGGCGAACCACCGTAGAGCTGGATCACGTCCATGGTGGACATGGCCAAGCCGGCACCGTTCACCATGCAGCCAATGCTGCCGTCCAGGGCAATGTAGGAAAGGCCAAACTTGCTGGCTTCCAATTCCTTGGGATCCTCTTCGTGCACATCGCGCATTTCGTTCCACTCGCTATGGCGGAACTCCGCATTGGGATCGAAGTCCATCTTGGCGTCCAAGGCCAAGACCTTGCCGTCCTTGGTGGTGACGAGGGGGTTGATCTCGGCGATGGAGCAATCCTCCTTGCAGAAGACCTGGGCTAGACCATCGAAGTACTTGCCAGCATCGGCAATCAGGTTCGCGGGAATGCCCATGCCTTCGGCCAAGCGCTTGGCGTCGGCAGGATCGAGGGCACCATCGGCGGTCAGCGGAGCCTTAAGGATTTTGTCCGGGGTCTCCTCTGCAACGGTTTCAATCTCCATGCCGCCTTCGCTGGAAGCCATCATGACCGGACAATTGGTTTCACGGTCGACCGCGATGCCCAGGTAGTACTCGGTTTCGATGTCGGAGCCTTGCTCGATCCACAACTTGCGAACCAACTGTCCTTCGGGTCCGGTCTGGTGGGTGATCAAGGTCATGCCCATGATCTTGTCAGCGGCTTCGCGAGCTTCCTGCTCGCTGCGGACGAGGATGACTCCGCCACCCTTGCCACGGCCACCGGCGTGGATCTGTGCCTTGACAACCTGCAACGGCGTGCCGAGTTCGTTGTAGGCTTGCACGACTTCGTCGACCGATGTGCAAACCCGCCCCTCGGGCACGGAAAGTCCGTACTTGGCCAAGAGCTGCTTGGCTTGGTACTCGTGAATCTTCATCTCTCGTTTGATTGGGTGTGAGATGGACCTGGGCTCCAAATGGGGAGCGAGCAGGGCCCTCGATGTGAATTCCCACGCGTGGCAATACGCGTGGGATAGGCAGGAGTCTAGCCATCCGCCCGTTGAAAATCAGCCATTTCTCGCTCCCACGTGCCCGATCGTCAGATTCGCCCCCGGTTCTTCGAAAAGGGCGCAATCCTAGTTCTTGACCATTCCCCAGCCTGCGGGCCCCCAGTGGTTGGACCGGGTCAACTCCCACGGAGAAGCCACAAAAGGCCCCCAAGGGGCCGGGGTGTTGCGGGCCGAAGCTTGGTAGGATTTCCCGCCATGACCTCCCCTACCACACCTGGAACTATCCTGATCGACCGGGAATTGCTCGCCCTGCAGGGTTTGGCCCTGCGAACGGGCCCCGGCGGGCTTCCCTTCGATGCCGCCCAAGTCCAGCCGGCCAGCATGGATTTGCGACTGGGCAAGCGGGCCTGGGCCATGCGCGCGGGCTTTTTGCCCACCGGAGCTTCGATCGAGGCGCACCGGCAGCAGTTGGAGGACGGGGCCTTGGATCTGGATGGGGATGGGGCCCGCCTGGAGCGTGGCCGGGTCTACCTGGTCGAGCTGGAGGAGACCCTCGCCCTCCCCGCCGATGTCTCGGCCCGGTTCAACCCGCGCAGTTCCACAGGGCGCTGCGATCTTTTCACACGGGTCTTGAGCTCCGGGCATTCCCGATTCGATGAGGCGCCCGCGGGGTACCGGGGCCCCCTTTTTCTCGAGGTCTGTCCCCTATCGTTCTCCGTTCACCTGCGCAGGGGCGACCGGCTGTGCCAGGTTCGCTTGCAGCGCGGAGACCCCGGACTGACCACCGAAGAGCTCAAGCGGGTGTACCGGGAGACCCCCTTGGCATTCGAGGGGGATCGACCGCTCTCCGAGGACCAGGTTTGCTTCGGCGAGCAGGGCGACCTGCTACTTTCCGTGGGCTTGGAGGGACGGGACCCTGCAGGCTGGCGTTCCCGCTCCAACAGCCCCCTCCTGCGATTTGCCGAGCAAGGGACCCATGACCCCGCGGATTTCTGGGATCCCGTGCGGGCCCAAGAGGGACGTCGCTGCATTTTGGATCCGGGCCACTTCTATATATTCGCCAGTCACGAGCGCATTCGTATCCCCGGGCACCTGGCGGCTGAAATGCTCCCGGTGGACGTGGGTATCGGGGAGCTGCGCAACAACTATGCGGGATTCTTTGACAACGGCTTTGGTTGGACGGAAGACGAGTGCGGCACCCCCACTGGCTCAGGCACCCCTGCGGTCCTGGAGGTTCGAGCCCATGACGTGCCTTTCCAGGTCGAACATGGCCAGACCTTTTTCCGGTTGCGATTCTTCCGGACCAGCGGCCGACCCGACGGGCTGTATGGGGAGGGTCGCAAGGGCGCTTCCTATCGCGGTCAGGATCTGACACTGGCCCGTTGCTTCAAGCGCGAGGCCCCTGGCGCCGGGTAAACGCGCCCCGAGGGCGTGCCTCTAACAACCAAGCCGAGAAGGGCCGGAAATCCGGCCCTTCTCGGCTTGTAAGGTTCACCGCGTCCAAGCGCGGTACTGGCGCAGCTTAGATGGCGCCGTGGCGCGCGCGCTGGCGCTTGTTGACCTTGCGGCCCCCAGCGGTCTTCTGGCGGGTACGGAAGCCCGTCATTTTGGCTTTTTTGGATTTGCTGTTGCGCAGTTTGATCTTCATGGGAGTTCCTCGTTCTTGCCCGGGGTCTTTTCCGGGCCGCGGAGTCTATCCGCCGATTGGGGTCAAGTCCACCGTGTCCGACCCAGACTTTTCCAAGAATGACACGATTTTGGCCATGGGAAGCCAACATTGGGCCCCGGCGGAAGGCCGGGGCCCCGGGTCTATGCCTTTTTGGGCCCCACCATCTCTCCAGGGATCACGGCGGCATCGAATTCTTCCCCTGTCATGAAATCCATGGCCACCACGGTGTTCCGCAGGGTCTCCCCGTCCTGGAAAGCCTTCTTGGCCACCTTGGCGGCGTTGTCGTACCCGATGTGGCGGTTCAGGGCTGTCACGAGCATCAAGGACTGCTTCATGAGGCTGTCCACCCGCTCCGCATTCAATTCCAGGCCATCCACGCATTTGGTTCGGAGGGAGTCGCAGGCATCCGCCAAAAGCAGTACCGACTGCAGAAGGTTGTGGATCATGACCGGCTTGTACACGTTGAGCTCAAAATTGCCCTGGCTACCCGCCACCGTGACCGCCACGTCGTTGCCCATGACCTGGGCACAGACCATAGTCATGGCCTCGCACTGGGTCGGATTGACTTTTCCGGGCATGATCGAGGAACCCGGCTCGTTGGCGGGCAGGGTGATCTCACCCAGTCCGCAGCGGGGTCCGCCCCCCAACCAACGAATATCGTTGGCAATTTTCATGAGGGCCACGGCGCAGGTCTTGATGGAACCGTGGGCAAACACGAGGGCATCGTGGCCGGCGAGAGCTGAAAACTTGTTCGGAGCCGTGACAAACGGCAACCCGGTTTCCTCGGCAATTTTCTTGGCCGAAAGCACGGCGTAATTCGGGTGGGTATTCAGTCCGGTGCCCACCGCGGTGCCGCCCAAGGCCAATTCGTAGAGGGCCGGAAGGGTCGCCTCGATGGCGCGCATGCCGTCGGACAATTGCTGCACATACCCGGAGAATTCCTGCCCCACTGTGAGGGGGGTGGCGTCCTGTAGGTGGGTTCGGCCAATCTTGACCACATCGGCCCAGGCATCGGATTTGGCCTGCAGGCTGGATCGCAGTTGATCCAGGGCGGGCAGCATCTTGTGCTTGAGCTCCTCCGCGGCGGCCACGTGCATGGCGGTCGGGAAGGAGTCATTGGACGATTGGGCCCGATTCACATGGTCGTTGGGGTGCACGGGCGCTTTGCTGCCCATCTCACCGCCCAAAATCTGAATGGCGCGGTTCGAAATGACTTCATTGGTGTTCATGTTGCTCTGGGTACCAGAGCCCGTCTGCCAAACCACCAACGGGAACATTTCATCATGCTCTCCAGCGATGACCTCGTCGGCTGCCTTGAGCAGGGCGTCCACCTGATCAGGTTTCAAGGTGGAAAGCTCACCCAGCTCCTGATTGGCCAGGGCGGCGCATTTCTTGACCACGCCCAAGGCCCGAATCATGGGCCGCGTGAAGCGGTGCCCTCCAATCTTGAAGTTTCCCAGGCTGCGCTGGGTTTGCGCGCCCCAAAGGCGATCGTCCTGGACCTCGATGGGTCCCATGGAATCGGATTCCGTGCGAGTGCTCATGGCTCTCAAAAGTTGGGTA
>JARGOW010000375.1 GCA_029212955.1 Planctomycetota bacterium
ATGATGTTCCTGCAGTACGCCATTTGGGGTGCGTGGCTGCCGATTTTGTATCCGTTCCTGATGGGGCATCGAGCTTTCGATCTGGACCAGGTAGGCCGCATTCTGGCGGCGGGTGCCGTGGGGGCCATCATTGGGCCTTTTGTGGCGGGTCAGGTGGCCGACCGCTGGTTGGCCACGGAGAAATTCCTGGCCCTCTGTCACATCCTGGGCGCGGTACTCGTTTGGAATCTGGCGGGTGTGGCCGACTACAGCACTTTCCTTTGGATGTCCCTCGTGTACGGGCTGATCTACACGCCGACCTTGGCGTTGACGAATTCATTGACCTTGCACCACGTTCCCGACCGGGACAAGGACTTCGCTCCCATCCGGGTTTGGGGAACCATCGGATGGATCGCTGCGGGCATCGCCGTAGGGCAATGGTTGCTTATGCAGCACAGCCCCAGCGATTTGGCTGGAGATGCTCTGGCGGCGGCGCAAGGGGCAGGGCGCGGGGACGCTTTCAAGCTGTCGGCCATTCTTGGATTGATCATGGGCCTGTATTGCTTGGCCTTGCCCCATACCCCGCCGGCCAAGGAGGGGGCCCAGAAGAACGCATCCATGGAGGCCCTGGGCGAGATCAAAAAGCAGCCGCTGTTGATCCTGTTCCTGGTTACGGTTCCGGTCAGTGTGATCCACCAATTCTACTTCGTGCACACCAGCCAATTCCTGACCGACCTGCAGTCCGGTGCGGATCCGGGTTGGTTCACGGAGACCGTGAATACGATCTTCGGGGTGGGTGGTGGAGGTCTGATGACCGTGGGTCAAATGGCCGAGATCGGCGTCATCGCCATGGTGCCCTTCATGACCCAATTCATGTCTCGCAAGCACATGCTGTTGGTGGGGTTGCTGGCCTATGCTTTGCGCATGGCGATCTTTTCCTACGCCAGCGACTCCATGCCCGCCGTTGTCTTGGGCCTGGCCCTGCACGGATTCTGCTTCGGTTGCTTTGCTTTCGTGGCCTACATGGTCGTGGATGAGCACACCACCAAGGACGTGCGCGCCAGCGCGCAAAACCTGTTCAACCTGGTCTTTGTCGGACTGGGAATCATCGTGGGTAGTTGGTTTGCCACATCCATCGTCGGGTCCTGGGCCACGATCGATGGGGTGATGGATTACACCCGACTCTTCTCCATCCCCATGTGGATGTCCCTGGCGTGCTTCGCCGTTCTGTTGGTGGCCTACCCGAAAAAGGCCCAAGTCTCATGAAGAATCTTCGCATCGGTTTTGTGGGAGCTGGTTTCAACACGCTCTTTCACCTGGAGTCCCTGGTGGAGGTGCGTGATTGCACCGTGACAGGTATGGTCAGTCGGACCCGCGCTTCAGCGGACCGCGCCGCAGCCCGCGCCATCGAATTGGGCCTGGGCGACTGCGTGGCTTTTGATTCCGTGGAAGAAATGGCCGCAAGCGATACGGTGGACGCCATTTGGGTCAATGCACCCAATGACTCCCGGGTGGCAGTGATGGAGGCCATCGCTAAGGGCAACGCCAAGCGAGCCAAGGGCTTGCTTGGAGTCGCCTGTGAGAAGCCGCTCGCGCGCAACCTGAAGGAAGGGGCAGCCGTGGTGAAGGCCATGGCGGACGCTGGCATTCCCACCGGCTATCTTGAGAACCAGGTTTTCTCGCCTTCCGTGGAGCGCGGCAAAGAGGTCATTTGGCAACGCGCCGTGCCGCTTTCTGGTCGCCCGTACCTGGCCCGCGCGGCCGAGGAGCATTGCGGGCCCCACAGCCCCTGGTTCTGGCAAGGCGAGGTGCAGGGGGGAGGTGTCATGAACGACATGATGTGCCACAGCGTGGAGACCGCTCGCTTCCTGCTGACGCCCCCGGGTGCCGGGCGCGATTCGCTCACCCTGGTTTCGGTCAATGCACAGATCGCTTCCTTGAAGTGGAGTCGGCCCAATTATGTGCAGGAGCTGAAGGACACCCACGGCCCTGAGATCGATTACGCCAACAAGCCTTCCGAGGACTTTGCGCGTTGCACTGTGACCTACAAGGACGCCGAGGGTCACACCCTGATTGCGGAAGCCACCACGTCCTGGTGCTTCGTGGGCGCGGGTTTGCGTTTGAGTTTTGAGCTTCTCGGCCCGGAATACTCCATGCGCTCCAACAGTTTGGAGACCGGTCTCGAAGTGTTCCTTTCCCGGCGAATCGAAGGGGATACGGGCGAGGATTTGGTGGAAAAGCAGAACGCGGAACAGGGTGTCATGCCCATCGTCCCCGGGGAGGCAGCCGCGTATGGATATGCGGGGGAAAACCGCCATATGATCCAGCACTTCCTCAACGGAACCCAGCCGCGACTGACCTTTAAGGATGGATTGGAGGTGGTGCGGATTCTGATGGCTGCCTACCGGTCCGCCGAAACGGGTGAGACCGTGGACTTCGAAAACGTAGATCTGGAAGACTTCCGGCCCGCTGTGGCCCGGGGTGTTTGGAACCCCAATTAGGGGGATCTAGCTTCCCCTGGGAGCAGAAATTTGGAATGCGGGTCGCTTTGGCGGCCCGCATGACTATCGTGTCCGCGTGATAAAGAACGCCGTAGTCAAGGTCTTCGCGACCGTCCAAGAGCCCGATTATTCCTCCCCCTGGCAGACCCGCTTGGCCGAGCAATCCACGGGCTCTGGAGTCGTGATCGGGCCCAACCGTGTCCTGACGGGGGCCCACGTGGTCGCCAACGCCACCTTCATCGAGCTGCAGAAGATCCGCGACCCAGACAAGGCGATCGCAAGGGTTCTGGCCGTTTGCCACGACAGCGATCTGGCCTTGCTCGAGTTGGAGGATGACACGTTCCTGGATGGAATCGACCCCGCCCAACTTGGAGAGCTGCCGGACCTGGAAGACCGGGTTTCCGTGCTCGGTTATCCCGTGGGCGGCGAAGAGCTGTCGGTCACCGAAGGTGTGGTGAGTCGCATTGAAGTTCAGTGCTATTCCCACAGCGAGCGCTATCTGATGGCGGTCACCGTGGACGCGGCCATCAACGATGGCAACAGCGGTGGTCCGGTGGTCATGGATGGCAAGGTGGTGGGCATCGCTTTTCAATCCTTGGACGAGGCGGAGAACATCGGTGAGATGGTACCTCCGCCCCTGATTCGCCATTTCCTCAAGTGCGTGGATGGGGGGCTAGATCCGGCGATCCCCTCCTTGAGCATCGCCTGGCAAACCATGCAGAACCCCGTCCTCCGATTGTCCAAGGGCATGGACGAAGGCGCGAGTGGAGTGCTGGTGACCCATGTGGACTACGGTGGCGCGGCCTGGGGTGTCATCCAAGTGGGGGACGTGGTGCTCGATTTGGGAGGCTACTCGATCGCAAACAACGGTACGATTTTCTTTGAGGAAAAGTACCGCATGGCCCTGCACGCGGTTTTGGGTTTGCACTTCGTCGGCGAGAGCCTGGGCGTTCAAGTGCTACGGGATGGCAAAATCTTGGACTTGTCGGTTTCGCTCAAAGCGCCGGCGCACCTGGTCCCCATGGCCAATTACGACAAGGATCCCACGTACTTCATTTACGGCGGCATCGTTTTTCAGCCCTTGACCCTGGACTACCTGGAGGAATGGAGCACCTGGCACCAAAAGGCACCCCGTGAATTGGTGCAAACCTACTACCGAGGCGTGCGAACCGAGGAGCAGCAGCAGTATGTGGTCGTGACCCAAATCCTGGCTGATCGGGTCACCGTGGGGTATGAGTCCATATCCGAGCAGGGCGTTTTGTGCGTGAACGGGGTGCGGCCCCGGGATCTAAACCACCTGATCGAGATTGTGGAAGCCCAGGAGGGCCTTGTCAAAATCGACATCACCAAGGGCATGAGCATTGTGTTGCAGGCCAGCGATGTGCGAGAGTCCACTCCACGGATTCTGGAGCGCTACCGGGTCCCCCGGGATCGATCCCCCGACCTTTGGACCGATCATTGATCCGGGGTTTGACTGACCCGACTCCCATTCTCCGCGGCGCGCCTGGACGGATTCGCGCCCTTGCCATCCAAATCTAGCCCAACGAATCAACCATGGAAAAACCGATCTACAACAACGACTTTGCCAAACTTCTACTGCGCCTTGCAGTGGGGGGGCTCATGCTTCTCCATGGAATCGATAAGATTCAGGGCGGTGTGGAGTTCATCAAGGGAACCTTGACCGCCAAGGGCATGCCCGAGTTCATCGCCTATGGGGTCTATGTGGGAGAGATCCTCGCACCTTTGCTGATCCTAGCCGGTTTTTGGAGCCGCTTGGGCGGTCTGCTCGTGGCCGGAACCATGGTTATGACGATCGTTTTGGCCCACTCGGGTGATTGGTACACGCTGAATCAGTACGGAGCCTTGGCCACCGAATTGAACATGCTCTACATGTTCGGAGGACTGGCCTTGTTCTTTGGCGGTGGAGGGCGATATGCCCTGGGTGGCGGCTCCGGGCGCTGGAGCTAGCGGTTTTCGCGGGGTGGACAG
>JARGOW010000376.1 GCA_029212955.1 Planctomycetota bacterium
GACGAAGGCATCGCATGGTTCGATGGGGAACTGGCCCTGCTGGGCATCATGGAGCCGGGCAATCCCCATGGACTGCGGGTCTCCACCGGGGATTTCCATGCCAACGGCGCGGCCTACGCGGGGCTCGCCAAGGCGCTTGCGCCCTGGTTGGCCAGTTCGGGTCTGCCCTTCGATTCGACGGAGTGAATCAGGGCCCGGGTACGTTGGGAGCCGCCTGGTGCCGGTGACCTGGCCAATTTCAAATCCTGCGAATCACTTTGGACATCGCAGGATTCTGCATTTGAGGTACAATGAAAATCCTCCTGCCAAGCTTGCCATTTCATTTGATGGATTGGATCCACCCGCGCACTCGGATCCGATTTTATTCCCTAGGGGCTGAACCTTCAGCCCGCATTACCCTATGTCGATCCAAACCTGGTTGGAAGCGCGGCGGTTTCGTGCGGTGTGGAAGGAACCCCATAGTTCCCTACTCACATTATTGAGCTTCGCGGAAACGGAGGAGGATGGCGGAAAGGACCTGCAAGCGGCGGCGCGCCGGATCACGGATGGGGAGATCCTGGTTCACATGAATCGGCATGCGCTAGACGAGATTCGCCATGCGGCCATGTTTCGGACCCGGGCTGCGCAGGTCGCGCATGCCCATGGGGAGCATCTGGCCTCCCGCAACGAAGAGCGCGGCAAAGCCTTTGATTTGGCCCAATCGCGCGCCCTGGAGGGCACCAATGCCCACGGCTTTTTTGAGGTGGGCTCCTTCGATGAAATGGGGGAGGTTGGATACATCGCCATGTTGAATGTGGCCGAAACCCGCGCCGCCAGCACGTTTGAGAGCCACCGCAAAGCGGCCCTTGCCGTGGGTGACGCGGAAACGGCCGCTGTGTTTGCATCCATCCTGAAGGATGAGAAGTATCACGCTGCATGGACGGAAACGACCCTGCAACGCTGGCGCAAGCAGGGGCGCAGCGCCGAGGTGGACCGGGAATTGGCCTCAGCCAAACGGGGTCGTTTGATGGGTGCGTGGAGGCGCAAGGGTCTACGGTCGGCATCGGGATTGATCTCGATCCTGTTGACGATCAGTTTCTATAGCCTCCTGGCACCGTTTGGTTTGCTCGCAAGGAGCCTCCGGTCCCAACCCGCGGGTTGGCGAACCGCCGAGTCACGTTCCACTTCCTCGAGCCAGTATTGATCGCCCCATGGCATTCATTCTAGGAATCTCAGCCCATCACCAGGAGTCCGCAGCGGTGGTGTTGTCCGATGGCGTGCCGGTGGCGGCGCTGACCGAGAGTGCGCTGACCCGGACGCCCATGGATGCCTCGCTTCCCATGCGAGCGGCCAAGGCCTGCTTGGCGCGCGCGGGGGTGCTGGGTCAGGAGCTGGACGCGGTGGTCTTCTACGAAAAACCCCTACGCCGCTTCGAGCGAGTCATGGTGCAAAGCCTGCGCAGTTTCCCCCGTGGCGGGCGTGCGTTCGCGCGGGAGGTGACCCAGTGGCTGGGAGACAAGCTGTGGTTGCGTGGTCAATTGATGGAAGAGTTTGGTTTGCCCCAAGACCGTATCCGATTCGTCGAACATCTCCATTCCCATGGGGCCAATGGATTCTTTCTGTCGCCCTTTGAAGAGGCCGCTGTTCTGGTGGTGGACGACATGGGCGAATGGGGAACCACCGCGATGTTTCGGGGGGATGGGCAAGGGTTGCATGCGTTGGAGGAGACCCATTTGCCCCATTCCTTGGGGCTTGCGGTTTCGGCTTTCGCCCAATTCCTCGGATTCGCGCCGGGGGTTGGCGACGCGAATGTGCAAGACCTGGCGAGTTTTGGCACACCGTGCATGCGGGATCGGGTGGCTTCGATCGTGGGGCTCGGACCCGAAGCGCAAACGGTCATCGATACGGATATATTGAACCTGGGAGGAGCGCCGGGACCCTTGTATCGGCCCGCCATGGAAGACCTCTTCGGGCCTGCCCGCCAACCGGGGGCGCCGCTTCATCTCGAGGGTGCGGATAGCCGCGATGCGGATTTAGCAGCCAGTTTGCAGGTGGTCTTGCGGGAGCATGCGGTCGCGCTGGCACGCCGCGCCTGTTCGAAAGCCGGAGTGGAACGACTCTGTTTGGCGGGGACATTGGCCATGGATCGAAGCATTCCAGGGGCCATCCTGCAGGCCGGGGCCGCGTCCGAAGTGTTCGTTCCCCCGCACCCCTGCGACGCGGGCGGGGCCATGGGCGCTGCGCTCTTGATCCATAGGGAGCGTGAATCCATCCCGCTGTTCAACCTGCGCCAGGCAATGGAGCTGGGCGAGGCCCCAGGGCACATGCATGCAGGGGTCCCCCTTGGCGAGGGCCGGGATGTTCGGGATCTTTTGCCGTACCTGCTCGGGGGAGCGCCCGTGGCCTGGGTACGCGGCCCGTTGGAGTTTTCGTCGGAGAGCCATCGTTCGCGGTTGGTGTTGGCGCTTCCGTCGGGGGACGAGGCCAATGCCCGACTGCTGGGAAGTCTGCAGCGAGCGGACATCTATCGCTTGGCCCGGGTGGCGATTCCGGCGGAGTTCACGGCGCGGTTTGTGTCGATGCCCGCGGGCGCCGAGGGGTTGGCGGGTTTGGGGCAGATTCAGCTCCAGGCCACCGGGATTCTGCGGGACGCCGCGCCTTCGGCCGTGGCACCCGATGGAAGCGTTCGGGTGCAGGCGGTGGATGCCGCCGGAGATCCCGAACTGCACGGGCTCCTGCACTGCGTGGGGGAGTCCGAAGGTCAGCCGATCCTCCTGCTCGATACTTTTTGCCTGCGCGATGGTGTGGTGCCACGCTTTGACGATGCTGCCCACGAAGCGTTTGCTCGGAGCCAGTTGGCGGCCCTTCTGATCGAGGACCGCCTATATGGGGCAGGCGGTGGAGAGGGGGAGAGTCGGTGATCGCCCCTTCGAGAGACCATGCTTGCCCCGGTTGCCTGGGTGAGTTGAGCCCCCAAGTTCAAGCCTGTGGAAGGTGTGGACTGGCCTGCCACTGGCGGGGGGGCGTCTTGGATACTCTGGGGCCGGCAGCGCGGGAGGATCGTGCGGCCCAGGTGGAAGAGTTTTATACGCGTTCCCCTTTTCCTGGCTACGCCGAAGGCGACGACGCATCGGTATTGCTGGAGCGCTGTCGCCGATCCAGTTTTCTTGCGGGGTTGGATCGGGCGGTGCCCGCCGACGGTTCCTTTCTCTCCGTGGGTTGTGGCACGGCCCAGGTTCCCGCCTTCCTTGGGGTGGCCGGACCGAAGCGCAGGGTGCTGGCCGTGGACGGGTGCATGGAATCCTTGGAAGTCGCGGATCGCTTTGTCCAAAAGATCTCGCTCCAGAACATCACGCTGATTCGCGCGGACATTTTCGATATGCCACTGCCCAAGGAACGGTTCGACGTGGTGAGTTGCCGCGGCGTGATCCACCACACGCCCGACCCGTTTCGAGCCTTGGATTGCGTGGCGCAACTGGTGGCGCCGGGCGGGGTGTTGGTGTTGGGCTACTATGAAACCATGGGCCGGGCTTGGCACCGAATGCGGCGTGTGCTTTCCACCCTGCGCGGAAGGCGCCCCGTGAATTGGTTGGATCCCATTCTTCGGCGCAAGGACATCAGCACGGAAAAGAAACGCATTTGGATCGAGGACCAGTACCGACATCCGTTGGAGGTCAGCCTGCCCACGCCCCGAGTGCTCAAGCATTTGGAGCAGCGGGGGTTCGAATTTGTCCGTACCGTGCCGCCCAGCCCAGATGGGAACTTGTTCCACAGCACGGCGAAACCCGGACCCATGGCCATGTGGTTTCGACGGCTCTTGTGGATGCTCTCTGGAGTTGTCGATCCCGATGCGGGCCTGGTGGTGTTGATCGTTCGAAAGAAGCCCAAATTTTCCTATTCCAAGTAAGGTGAAACCATGCGCATGATTCGAAAGCTGGCCAGTGGGGCCTCCACTGTGAAGGAACTCCTGATCCGGGTTTGGAGTGGGCCGAATTGGTGGCTCGTACCCGTCATTTTGATTCTGCTGCCCCTGTCCTTGGTATTGGTCCTGTTGAACACCATGCCCCTGGTCGCTCCCTTCGTGTACACGATTTTTTAGACGGTGGGGCCAGGGCGCGGTGGAAGTGCCTGTTACAAGCGCGTTGCATGGGCGGCTGGGGAAGGCGTTAGAATGCAAGGCACACTGAACTTTTGATCCAAGCCCACGGAGCCCACGCCATGAATCAACGATTGCCCCTTTTGGCCCTGATCCTGACAGGTGCATTGATCGCCAGGGGCGTGGAAGCCCAGCAATCGGGACTGCAAATCGACTCTGGGAGCCAAGTCTCGGTTCCCAATGTCCCGCAAAAAGCCCTGTTGACGATGACCGGCAACAAGAGCGATGTGCGTTTGGCCACCTATCGCGTGGCACGCTCCCAGGAGGTTTTCGATGAACTCTGGGCGGCGCACATGGGAGCGCGCATCAACCGCGCTACCCA
>JARGOW010000377.1 GCA_029212955.1 Planctomycetota bacterium
GCCGGTGATCTCCAGGTGCAGGTTGCTGCCCCCGCCCGATCCCCAGGAGCTACTGAGCACGGCCGGAGCACCGGTGGAGTTCGGGTTGGCCGGGTCGCATATGGGGATCGAGGGCTGGTTGCCGCAGCTCCCGGATCCGCTGATGATCAGGTCGTAGTTGTTGCAGGCGATGGGGGAGTTCACCCAAACATTGACCTCGAGGATGACGTCGAGATCGGCACCCGTTAGGTTGGTCCAAGTGAGACTCTCATTGTCGTTGGCAGAAAAACCCTCCGCCAATTCGTCGGCCCCATTGCCGTTGCCGCACTCGAGTGAAGTCGCATCGCGAAGGAAACAGTCCACGTCCCCATTTGCGTTGGAGAAGAGCAGGTCGACCGAAACGGTTCCCCCATTTTCCACGCAGAAGGCGTAGTGGTCCTTGTCGGACGCAGAAACGAACAGGCCTGGGAAGGTACCATCGGGAACGGAACTGGCATTGGCGCAGATGTCGTTGTTCTCGAGGGCATCGTCCGGTGCTCCGCTGCAAGGGTCCGAGGTGATGTTGAGCGTACCACCGCCATAGTCGAAGACCAGAAAGCCGCCCAGTTGGATCAGGACGGTCTCGCCCATGATGAGGCCCGAAATGGTGACCTCACTCTGAAAGCTACCGCTGGTATCGTCGCTGTAGCCAATGCAGGGCGCAGCACAATCCGATCCACGGTGAATACTGAGCTTGGTGTCCCACGGTGTTCCGAAGGTGTCGAAGACAAAGGTTCCAGAAGCCGGTGCGGTCCATTCCCAGAAGGCGTCATTCAAGATGGTGCTGGCACCAGCGGAGCAGCTACCACCGCCATCGAATGTGGATGTTGTATAGCCCGTCGTGTCGAAGACAAATGCCCCCGTGCCTGCGATGGGGGCTGCGGTATTGCAATCATCCCCTTGGGCGAAGGCTCCGCCAGCTAGGATGAGGGCGAATCCGGCGAAAGTGAATATGGAGTGAGTCATTGGGGGCGAACCTGAGTAAAAGGAATAGGGGTACAAGTTTACCTGACCTGGCCGATTCGCGCGGGGTGGTTGCGCGATGTTCGGGCGGGTTCTGTAGGAGCCGTGCCTGCGGGGGCGCGGCTCCCATAGTGACCATGGTTTCTTGGGAGATCCAGACCCGGGAGTCGCGGACCTAGCGCGGAGCAAGCCCCCAAAAAAACCTAACGGTAGCGGCTTTCGAGATCCTGGCGGAAGCCGTCGGAGTGCCAGGGCTTTGCCACCGGCGAATCCATGGATTGATCCAAGAAGTAGAAACGCACCGGTTCGTCGCTGGTGAACTTGCCGTCCGTGTTGGCATCTTCGCGCATTTCAAAACCGATGAGGTCGGACTCCGCCATGTATCGCATGGATGCCAACTGCAGGTGGCGCGGCGTAACAATTTTGGGATTGCGGCCATTGCCGTCGGTGAGGATGGCAACGGCGGCGTCCTTGTTGTCGAGGGTGCCATCCCCGTTGGTGTCGTCGATGACCGCGGAGAAAATGGAGAGCTGGGATACGGGGACGCCATCGGTGAAGTTCAGCATGAGCCACCAGTGGGATACGAATCCACGTTGGCCGAGTAGGGACCAGCTATCTCCGCCCCGACCGTCGGTGAACACAGCATCGTGCCAACGCACGTCGATGGAGCGGAACTGGGGGGGCAAGGCGGCATCCGCGCTGGCCGTGCCGGACCCGGCCAATCCTCCTTCAGCGAAGGGGTCCGAGTCCCGGAAGAAGGAGTTGGCCTTAGTCATGACAAGGGATGAGATCCAAGTCCTGTGCCCCGGGAGTTGAAAGGGCGCGCCATAAGTAGGCACGCCTTCCACTTTGCCTGAAGCGGGCATGGCCACGGGAACGCGGTCACGCGGGTTGGACCAGTGCTGGACCTCGGTGGAGGGCATGGCCCCCGTGCGCAGGTGGTTGACTTTGCAACCAGCGAGGAATGGAAGGGAAGCGAGCGAGAGAATGAGGGCAAATTGGGAAGTCTTCATCACCCCATATTAGGAAGTGACCCGGGGGGAGCAGTGTGCAGAGTGAGGGCACTTCCCATACCCGGCGCCGGGATCAGCCCTCACAGAACGATTTTACAGCGTCCATATCCTTGCCCACCGCACCCTTGATCATGGGGCCGATGAGAGGGTTGAAGATTTTGGCCATCCATTTGTGGGGGCGGGATTCCATGGTCATGGTCATCGTGGTTCGGTCCCCGCGATCTTGGATCACAAAGATCGTGTCCCAAATGGCTCCTCCCGCGTCGGCCACCATGCGGACGCGCTCGTCCTTCACGTACTCGGTGACTTCCAATTCCGTGGTGGCCTCCCGCTTGCCCATCTTGCGGGTTTCACGGAAGCGCGCCCCCACTCCAGTCTTGTTCTCGCTCAAGAATTCCACATCCGTTATGTTCGGAATGGCTTGGGTGTACTGCTCGATATGCGCGACGGTTTCAAACACTTTCGACGCGGGCGCTTGGATCACCCGCTTGATGGTCATGGTTCCCATGGATTGTTTGCGTCCCTAGTTTGCGGCTTCTTGATCGAGAATCGCGTTGCGCGAGGAGTCGTTGTAACCCGCCGGGTTGGTCATGCCCGTGGTGTGGCACCAACCGGTCACGTGCCCCATGTTGTGGGCGCCGACCAATTGCCCGCGGAATTGCTCAACGGTTCCATCCTCCGGGTTGGACAGGAAAATATTCGTGGCGAAGTTGCAGGCGGAACCCGTATTGGAAGTGGTGTAGTAATACACCTCATCGCGCACGGAGGCGGGAATGTTGGCCAGCCATGCCGCCGAACCCGAAGTACCCAAATCCGTGCTGCTGCCGCACAGGAAGAATCCCAGTCCGGCCAGGGGGGTACCTAGGTAGGGGGAGGCTAAGGATTGGATCGGTCGGCCCCCATGGGCCCGGTCCAATCCACTCACATAGTACGTGCGCAGTTGCATGGCCGCCGGTCCACCCTGGCTGTGCCCGATCACGCCGAAGGAGCGTTTTCCGCTCCCGAGGTTGGCCAACAATTGGGCGAACTCATCGTGACTCCGGTTGGCGTCAGGGTCGTGGTGTACGAGCAACGGATGATTGAATTGGGAGGTGGGCCAAACGCCACCGCCGGAGCACCAACCATGGACCAGCATCAAGCCGAATGCCGGGCTCGTGGCTTGGGTGCTGGCCGAACCCACCTGGGTGCTGCCTGAAGGCGGCGGCATGGCGGCGCGAAAGGTCAGGTCCGCCTGGGAATCCATCCGGGGCGTGGGGCTCCCCAGGGCGGGAAGGTCCAGGCCAAAATGTGCCTGCTCCGCCAATACGGTCCAGGTGTTGGGATCCTGTACTCGCACGTTGCGAAGCTCAAAGGGCGCGTCCCGTTGGGCATCGCGGAGCCAGCGCGGGTCCAGCTCCAGACTCAATTCCGTGTTCGGTTGGGTCGGATCCACTTCACATTGCCTGGCGAGCCAGCAGATCGGAATGGCCTGGCCCTTGGAGTTGGTGCCCCAAACCTCCGCGGCGAAGTGCAGGAAAGGGAGCGGGGTAGAAACCGATGCGGGCAATCGGATATTCCATGCGCCCCGCCCGAGGTCCTGCACCTGCACCTGCCCGGTGAAGACTACGGACTCGGATTCGATACGAAAGCGCTGCACACCGTTGCGGGAAAACCGTTGGCCGCTTTCGTCCTTGGCGACGACCCGTGTTGTGGCGGCGATGTCTCCGATCCAGTGTTGTGGAATTCGCACGCCCCAAAGGCCGTCGTGGGCCTTGCCATCGCCGTGTTGCCCGTCGTCGTGCATGGCCAAGGTTTGCGTGCCCCTGGTGTTGGAGAGTTCTAGCTCGGCTTTCAGGATGGTGTGGGCACCCGCAGTACATTCCAACCGGGCCAGGTTTGAGATCGATTGACCCTGCTGCAACCGGTACGAGTCGAGGCCATGTTCGAGGGTGGCCGATGTAGAGTCTCCGATCAGCACGTGTTGGCCCTTGGGCCCGCGGATGGAGATCTGCGCGGGAGCGGGCAGGTGAATGGTCAGCTGCTGGGGGGACATGGCGGTCCAGTGGTCGGTGGGAGCCACCTCTTCGCGCTGTCCGAGGCCCAGGGTTTCCAGGCGATCCCAACCCAACCATTCCCCGGATCCAATGCGGAAGTCCCAAGTCTTCGCGGCTTGGTCTTCCCAGATGGGAATCACCCGCACATCGCCTGCGGGGGCCCAAAATGAGGCCAAACCCTCCTTGCCTTGGAATTCGAGGAGGCTGCCCCGGATCGTTTCAGGATGGTCCCAGCGATCGGGCAGGCGAACCATTCCGGACAGGATGTCCGAAGCGGGGGCCGCGACTTGCTTGCGTTCGAGCGACCGCCCGGATTGGGCATGCAGGGGAACGGCGAGCAGGAAGAGGCAGGGGATCGAGAGCAGACGGGGAGTTTCCATGGCCAAGGATTGTACCGGAGGCCTTCGA
>JARGOW010000378.1 GCA_029212955.1 Planctomycetota bacterium
GAACGGAGCCCAAGTCTAGAATCCCGCGGGCGGCGACCAGCCGCGCGCTTTCCACCGCAGGGCGTCTAGCTGCCCTACGATGCTGCGAACCAATACCCGCGGGGAATGGCCGAAATCGGCAGCGGCCCCTTCGACCCCATCTTGCACGACCTTTAGATCGTCCATACTCCAGGTCGACTCCGGGTAAGCGCGCATGTAGATGCGCAGCACGGCATCGGCCAATGCGCCCATATCGTCCTCGGTCAAGGGCGGCAGTTGCACGTCGTGCATGCCCGGCTCGAGGATGTTGTCAAAGGACTCTTTGATGTCCGGTAAGGGGGTCAAACCAAACATCACCGTCAAAGGTTGGTCCGATCGGAAGAACAAGCGCAGTTCCTGGTGCACCTTGTGCCCACCCTTGTAGAGGGTCGCTGGATCGAACCGCAGTTCCTCCTTAGGTACCGTCACCGCCGCGTAGTGCTTGAGCACCTCCATGGCGAATCCCTGCTCAGCCGGGGTCAGGGAATCCACAAACTCGACCTCATCGAACAGCAGGAACAATCCCTTGTAGCCTGCGTCTTCCGCCCAAGCTGCCACGGTTCCAAGCAGGTGCATGTACATGCGACCGTAGGTGCGATAGTCCGAAAGGGTCAAGACCCGGGGACCATCCCAACCGCTGCGCATTAGCTTGGCGTTGCCCCAAGCGCTGTCCATGTTGCAACCATCCACGTAGTCGCGCATCCACTCGGCCAACTCGGGATCCCCGTGTTGCTCCGCGTGCAGGAAGGGCGAAAAGAATCGGCTGAAGTTGTGCCCCTGGGGCGACCGGTGCTCCCGGCTCTCGGCGAGCCGGTGCAACAACGGTTCGAGCCCGTGGCCCTGATCGTCGGGGTAACGCAGGCGCTCCACGAGTGCACTGTACAAGCGGCGCGGATGACTGGGCGGAACCTCATGGGGATCGAGCACAACGCGGCTGGTCAGGTAACCGCGCTCCAGGGCCACGCGCTCGGCTAAGTCCAGCATGTGGGTTTTACCGGCACCGTAATCCCCCCACAAAACGCGCAAGCCGCCCTTCACCGAGAGCAGGTCCTCCACGTCTTGAAGGGCTTCCTCGCGACCCACCGTGTAATCGCGCGCATACTCCGCGGGCACCACGCCAAGACGCATGGCCTCGATGGTTTGGCGCAATTCGGCGCGATCCAGGGAGTTGGCCGCCGGCTCCACCGTGGGCACTTCCTTCCAACTCCACGAGGTGAGAGAAGGCCCTGCGGGCCGCTTGGTGACGGTTTTCGGCTTTTCCGGCTTGGGCGCCGGAGGCGGTTCGATGACCTTCAACTCGGCTAGGGATAGGGTCCAGGGCAATCCCGGGTCCCCATCCAGACGCACCTTGGCCTTGGCCCCGGGCGATAACCCTAGAACCAATCCCGCGCCACGCACTTTGTGCATGACGCGATCCCCCGGGCGGATGCCTCGCAGCATACTCACCTGGCCACCACCTCAGATCCGTGGAAGGAACAGCTCACCGAGTGCATCACTAAAAGATGTCCTCTTCCCCGTCCAAGTCGTCTTCGAAGCCCTCAAAACTCTCCAGATCGGAGGAGGTCAGAAGCTTCGGTTCGTGGATTTGTTCGTGCAGCATGTGCACCAGACGCTTGACGAAGATCCGTCGTGAACCGGATTCCAAGGCATTGCGCCCCATGTGATCGGCCAGGGTGCTGACATTGGCTTTCTGCATCTCCATGTCGACTTCCTCGTCGCGTCCGCGCTCGAAGAGTTCCAGGAGCTTCCACCCGATTCGCTCGAACAATTGTTCGGGCTCCATGGGCATGGATTCCAGATCGATGACCGGCTCCAGGGGGCTGGCCAAAGAGAAGCGACCGGCCCCGCGCAGGCGTTGTTCGAGGGCGGGGTACTCCGGCACGACCGTGGTCATGAATTCCGGGGGCACCGCGTAGACCCAGAGCAATGCGGGCAGGGTGGCCTGGCCGCAGTGGTCGATCATCTGGCGCAGGTTGTCACCGATGGCTTTCCGGCGCTTGACCGAAAGGCTCATGACCCGGTCCATCTCATCGAAGAGCAGGACCATGCCGGGCACGCCCAATTCGCGCATGACCTGGATCAGGCTGCGCAGAAAGCGGAAGGCGCTCTTGCTGTCCAATTCCTCGCGCAAGCGTAATTCCCCGCGCTCGGCGGCGGACACGTGGTCGCCACGGATGTAGGCGGTGAGCAATTCCTCTTTTTCGTCGTCCCCATCGAGCACGGCTTCCAGCAGCAACCAAACGGCGCGGCGCAGGGCGTGACTTTCGATTTGTGAGCGCTTGAACTCCATGCGCAACCATTGGCGTACGGCGTCCTCACCGCTCTCCTTGATTTTCTGCTGGAGCAGGCGGATGAGCACCATCTCCACGCCACG
The DNA here is from genome assembly GCA_029212955.1 of Planctomycetota bacterium. Lineage (GTDB taxonomy): Bacteria > Planctomycetota > UBA1135 > UBA1135 > NORP259. Next base: position 2,393 of record JARGOW010000378.1, read on the forward strand.
CGTGGCGGGCTTGCCCGCTTCGGTGGGCGGCAGCTCCAGGTGCTTGGCCACGGCCTGGTACACCAACAGGGTGTCGTCGAAGGGGCATTCCTTGGGCGAGATGCCCACGAGGGACACGATGAAGCCCTCGGCCCAGGAAATCTCACGCAGGCAGTGTAGGAAGTGGGTCTTGCCACCACCGAACGTTGCTTGAACAAGCTTGAAAGAAGAGTTGCGCCCATCCTCGCGGATCGGGATCAGGTATTCCTGGCGCAAAACCTCGAGCACCTCATCGGTGCCCACGTTGACGAGCAAAGCGCCGCGTTCCGGGGGTTGCCCGGTTTCGCCCATGCGCTCCACAATGCTGCGCACCTGGCGCGGGGTCCAATCGGTCAACGCCGTGGACTTGAGATCGATTCCGGCCACTACTGCGCCTCCGTGAAGAAGATGTTCAATTTGTACTCGCCCTGTCCGTATTCGTCTTCCATATAGATCACGCGAGTTTTCTTGCTGGCAGCCGTTCCGGTGGCCACACCGAAATTCAGGCGACGCCCATTCTGTTGAAGACCCCGGGCCTGCCGCAAGCGGTGCACATCGTAAGCGAACTGGCCCCGCGAATATCCGCGATAATTGCCAGAGACGGGATTCACCAGGAATTTCTTGGGCTGCAGGCGGGCCGCCAGGTGCCCGAGGAAGTCGTTGAGCTCGAGGCGGTCCCCACGCTTGCCCCCTTGGACCACGAGGCCCATGCGATAGGCCTCATAGCAACGCTCGAAGAATTCGGCTGGCTCGAAGGCACTGTCCAGGCTGCGCACGATGCGCGTATGGTTTTGGATGATGTCCTCGGGCGTCACGGGGCAGGATCCCAGGGGCTCCTTGGCGAACAGGAACTCGGCCTGGCCATGGTCAAAGTTCAGGCGCACGGCTAGGGGCGGGATGCGTAATTCCACCGGATCCTCGCGACTGATGACTTTGAGCTTCAAGCCCGCGGTGGCACAGGCTTCTTTGAGCTTGCGGCCCGTGCTCGAACGATGCCGCTTCTTGCCCGCCACCAGATGCTCGTCGAGCAGGTCCGATGTCCCTTGCAACCCCAGGTCCTTCAAACCCTGCTCGCCCAATGAGGACTTCCACCCGGCAACTTCGCGTTCGCATTTGGCGAAGTCCAGGAGAGCGCCGGGGCGCTGGAGCTTCTGCAGTCCCTTCATCGCCGTACGAATGCGGTCCTGCTCTGCGGTGAGTCGCTCCACATCGTGGGCCAATTGACCCTCCAATTCGGTTTGGTGCTCGGGGCCTGTTTGGGCGTCCTGTTCGGGACGCTCGTCGCCCTCTTGCTCTTTGGCCTTGGTCATAGACATTTGGTTCGGGGAGGGCCCGGGTCACGTAAAAGACCCGGCGCTGCGGGAATCGAAGCGGCCACTCCACCACCATCCTGGGGCCTGGAGCCCCAATTCTCCAGAACCGAGCCGGGTCTCTTGTGCCAGTCTCCCCACGCACACCGCATTCGAGCTAGAATCCGACCATGAAACCCACTCCATTTTGGATTCCTATGGGCTGCGTGGCCCTTTTTGCAGCCCTCGCACTGGAAGGTCTCCACGCCCAGGCGCCGGACAAGCAAGAGCCTGTGCCCACCAAGGATGTTTCGGTACCTGCCAAGGCCAAGAAACCCGCTTTCACCCCCCTCATTTTTCCGTCCAAGGACGGGCTAGCCCTGCGTGCCGACCTGTACGCGCCCCACAAGGACCCCAAGACTCCCTTCATCGTTCTGTTTCACCAGGCCGGGTGGAGCCGGGGAGAGTACGAAGCCATCGCTCCCCGCCTGAATCGCTTGGGTTTCAACTGCATGGCGGTGGACCAGCGCTCGGGAGGCGAGGTCAACGGGGTCGAAAACGAGACCGCCAAACGCGCCAAGGCCAGCAAACTGCCCACCGAATACGTGGACGCCAAGCAGGATCTAGAGTCCGCACTCCTGTACGCCCGCAAGCAACTGACCACGGGCCCCGTTCTGGCCTGGGGCAGCTCCTATTCCGCTTCCCTGGTCTTGCAGATCGCAGGGGAGCA
>JARGOW010000379.1:0-579 GCA_029212955.1 Planctomycetota bacterium
AATCCCCCCGGCCTTAGTCACGCCAAATCCGATCAGCCCGCCGATGCCCCAGGCCAACCAACCAATCTCACGGTTCAAACCGATCGCGACGGCAGCCCACAGGGCCACGCCGATCGCAGCGGCCACCAACCCAGCACCAATGATCTTCCCATCGATCCCACCCAATCCATCGCCTTGACCGCCATCACCCTGGCCATCATCGTCCCAAAGATCTGTGCCGCAGTGCGGGCAGGTCTCCAGTTCTTCAAAGTTATCGGGAAGTGCTTTGCCACAGGCAAGACAGGATTGATCGTCGGACATGTTGAGAAGGGGGTGGGAAGCAAAAAGAAACGGAACGCAAGCGCCCCATCGAAATGGCAGGAACACCCCCACCATATCGGCGGATCACCACCGGACAAGGCTGCAAGGCCAGAACCATCGTCCTGGGTTGAATACGGCAGAATCAAGCCCTCCCTGCAATGCCAGCACGCGGGGAAGGCCTCGGACTGGCAGTGGTCCGGGATTCATGTACCAAAATCGAAGGACCCATTCTCGGCTTTCCGGGCGCCATGGACCCGGCTTGCAACCCTTTTGACAGAA
>JARGOW010000379.1:589-4424 GCA_029212955.1 Planctomycetota bacterium
GCTTCCCCCTCGTCATGGCTTCCCTTCGAAAGTGTGAGGAAATGCCTGGGTGTACCAACGTACCTCAACCCGTTCGGCCCCTACTCCGCCGTTGAAGCGCCCCCCTGTTTCTGGGCGCAACGCCGTGGCCCGTGGTACATTGCGGCTCATGTTCTCCCAATGGATTTTTCGATCGGGCGCGGTACTTGCGCTGGCCACCTCTCCGCTTTTGGCTTTTGATTCGATCGGGATTCCCAACGGGGATTTCGAAGGCAAGCAAGGATTGAAGGCTTACACGACCTCCAAGAAAGGGGTTCGCTTGCATGGGGTGCAAGACCGAGACGGGCGTTTTGTGGCTTTGTCCGGCGGGGCTTGGGCCGAGGTTCCCCTAAATGTGGCTGAACCGATTCAGGCGGAAGGCATGGATGCCGAGCTTTGGTTCGGCCGGCTGACCATGGACCTGGTCGAGGGTTCGGCCAGCCCCCTACGTTGGACCGTGGCCTTGCATCTGGGTAAGAGCAAGCAGGCCTTCCACACCTGGAAGTGCAAAGCGGGCGACGCGGAGCAAGGACGCATCGCCCTAGCCCTCCCCCCCAAGAAATTGGCGCGACTGACGGGCGAAACCGTGCGCATGCGAATCCAGGTCAAGGGCAAGGCGAACCAGGAACTTTGGCTGGATGACCTTGCCTTTGAACGCTTCCATTCGGCCCCCACCCGCAAAATGCTGGGCAAACCCAATGGCAAAAATGGTCCAGACCTCGTGGCTTCTGGCGCGCTGGGCTTCTACGCCATCACGGAGCACAACCACCACGCCTTGCCCGTGATCGAGGTCCTGGAAGACGGTCCCGCCGCCAAGGCCGACCTGCAGGTGGGCGACTTGATCGTCGCCATCGAGAACATCCCATTGCGAACCAGCAGCCTAAAACCTGGAGAGGATTGGTTCCTGCGAAGCCACGAAGCGACCCTGGGCCGCGCCATCGCCAACGCCGTGGACACCGGTTCTGCCAAGGTGAACCTGACCGTGCTCCGCAATAACAAAACGCGCAGGATTTCGATTCGGCACCTGCACGCCAAGGCCAACAGCGACACGCTGCACCGGGGGCCCCTGGATCCCAAACTGCGCCAGGACTTGATCGATTGGACCGTGCGCAACCAGAAAAAGAACGGCGCATGGAAGGGAACCGATGCGGTCAATCCGGCCCTTGGAGGCCTGGCCCTGCTCGGCACCCGTGACAAAAAGCACAAGGCCGCCATCGACCGCTGCAAGGACTTCATTCTCAAGAAGAATCCCAAACCCAGCGAGATGACCGGCCTGGCTTTCTGGACCATCGGATTCCACGGCATGTTCCTGGCGGAGTACTACCTGGCCACAGGGGACAAGCAAGCCCTGGCCTGGGTCGAAGAGGCCGTGCTTTGGCTCCCCACGGCCACCCACGAAAGCAAATGGGGCACGCAGGCCTTTGGCCATGGACCCGACGGCTTGCCCTATGACGACAAAGCCCTAACCGCCCCCGCATCCCACCTGCTGGTGCTGGACGCCCTAGCGCGCAAGTGCGGAATCGAGAGCAAGGTCTGGGAGCACGTGGAACCCTACATGGACCACGCCTGGTCCAACCCGGCCGACGGAGGGCACGGGGGCATGGGCTACAATGGAAGCCACCGGGACAAGGAACAGTTTTGGAGTCGCAGCGGACTTACGGCCCTGGCCGAAACCCTGCGCGGGGGAGAATCCCGCATGGCCAGGCATCTGTGCCTGTTCATGGAGGAACGCCACACCTACATGCTCAACAGCCACGCTTACGGGGAGCCGGGTGGAGCCCTAGGGCTACTCGGATTGGCGGTGACCCACCGCCCCGCCTTCGAACGAGTGCTGCCCCAGTGGCGCTGGCGATTCCTCAATGCCTGGCAACCGGGGTACGGCCTGCGCTGGTCCACGCCCCATATGGGCTCCCCCTACATGGGCGAGGACTCCATCGTGAATCTGGCCTACGCCATGCTTAGCGCCGTGGAGAATGGCGGCCTGGTCATGGCCGGGGGTGAACCCGAGCGTTGGTTGCGCTAACCATTGCCATCCAGCGGTGCCCATAGGAGAGCAGCGGCCTTTTGAAAGGCCGCTGTTGTTTTGCACGGGCTGCTAACGCATGCGGACCCGGCCACGGGCAGGATCCTGGTTGTAGAAACGACATAGGCACCAGTACAGCTCCTCGTGGCGATCCGACAATCGATCGGGCCGCTCAAAAAACTCCTCCGTGGCGACCGCAAAGAACTCAGCCGTATTGGTCGCACCGTACTTGCTGAGCAAGGTCTTTTTGCCGCGCTCCTTGGCCTCCACCAATTCGCGGTACTCGCTTCCCACGATTCGCACCCAGGCTTCGTAGGCCACATCCCCTTCCAGCGACGGCGTGCCGTCGGCAAAACCATCGAGCATGTCAAGCTTGTGGGCGAACTCGTGGTAGACCACGTTCTTGCCGTCATCCGGATTTGCGATGCCTTGCTTCGTGGCATTCCACGAAAGTACCACCGGTCCGCGAAACCAGGCCTCCCCATGTCGATGGCTGCGCTTTTCCTCCGGCGCTCCCCCTTCATCGATGGTCATTTCCGCCACGGAATAGGTGGAAGGAAACAGGTACACCGTGCGCACCCACCGGAATGGTTCGTCCTCCAATGCGAGGATCAATCGACACGCCTGTCCTGCCACGGTCACCCTCATTTCATCGGTCACCTCAAGGCCCCCGCGCCCTTCCCAATTCGTTTCGTCCACAAAGGTAGCCACGAGTTGCTCCAGCCGCTTGCGCAGAGACGGATTCAGACCCTTGACAAATTCCATTCGCCCGAGAACCTCGGACCATTCCTTTTGAAACACTGCTGGCTTGGAGGAAGAAAACAGTTTCTTGAGGAGGCTTTTTATCATTCAGAGCATGGGTAAGTCTGCGGGAGCGCGGGGGGGGCAGGAGCTGCCAACTATACAAACAACGCCCCCCGCGCGGCCCTCCAATCATTCTTCCTGGTTCCTGGCGTCCTGCTTCATGGGAACCGGGTCTCCAATCCAATATTGCTCGCTGGCGGCTTGGCGTTGCAGGCGCGCTTGGGTCCGGGCGGTGCCGCGGTCCACGTCGGCGCGCACCCCCGAATGAACCGAGGCGACCATACGGCTCGACATGCTGCGGAGGGCTCGCAAGCGGGCCTTGCGCTGAAAGTCCTTCACATCGGCGATGAGGGACGGTGCACTCTTTTCATAGGAGGACTCGGCACTGCCCACCGCGTAGGGGTAGCCCGATTGCGTGTCGATGACCGTGCCCTCCATGACCGCGGTGGCCTTGAAGTCCCCTGTCGGAAGCACAAACGCCGGTACGATGGCCAGATCCAACACGGACAACATGGTCGAGCTGGATTCGATGGTGCTACCGGCACGCACGATCAATACCGCATCCAGGTTCCGCGATCGAGCGGCCCCGCGGACGGCTTCCAGAACATTGGGCGCGGCCGAGTCCACCAGCAGGCTCGGTAGGTACTCATAGTGTTCGACAAAACCTGATGCACGGGCGTCCCGGGCCCAATCGTCGATGATTTCACACTCCCGATCCGACCAGGACCCGAACACCAGATTCACCGTGTTGTCGCGCCAATTGGTGCTACAGGAAACCGGCGGAACGATTCCCAAGCGCAGGGGCAACTGGGCTGTAGGCAAGGGGGCGGACTGTGAGTCGTAGGTCTCGTCCATGAGAGCCACGGCCCCCACCTCACCCCGCAGGGCGGAAAGCGACATGCCCAAACCGCTCATGGAATGGCACGAGGCAAAGGCAAGAGCGGCGAGGATGGGAAGTTGTTTCAAAAGATTCATGGCGGTGAATTCACA
>JARGOW010000380.1 GCA_029212955.1 Planctomycetota bacterium
GAACTGTACCTATTGCATCGTGCCCACCACACGGGGCCGCGTGCGCTCCCGTAGCATCGATGATTTGGTGAAGGAAGCCCGTTGGCTCGTGGATCAAGGCGTGCAGGTATTGACGCTATTGGGCCAGACAGTGAACAGTTACGGTGAGGATTTTGCTCGCCCCGAAGCTGGGGGCCTTCGGGGAACCGGGCGCCAGGGTCGGGCCAGCTTGGCCGACCTCTTGCGCCGCCTGCAGGAGATCGATGGGCTCGAGCGCATTCGATTGATCACGCTACATCCCAGCTATCTGACCCCCGCATTGGCCGAGGCCCTCCGCGATTGCGACAAGGTCGATCGATACCTGCCCTTGCCCGCCCAGGCGGGAAACGACGCCCTGCTCAAGCGCATGAAGCGCGGCTACACCTTGGATTTGTACCGCAAGCGCGTGGACATCCTGAGGGAAATCGTGCCCGACGTGGAGCTCGGCAGCGATTGGATCGTGGGCTTCTGCGGAGAAACCGAGGAAGAGTTCCAGGGATCCATCGACTTCCTGGAGGAGCAGCAGTTCCTGGTCAATTACATCTTCAAGTACGACCCTCGCCCGGGTACCAAGGCGGATGGGGAGCGCCTGGACGATGTGGCCACTGCCATCAAAAAGGAGCGCAATCAGCGACTGCTCAAGGCGGCCGAGCGGGTGCAGCGTGCCCGTTTCACGCGTTACCAGGGCAAGCAGGTCGACGCCTGGGTGGATTCGGTCTCCGAGCGCGATAGCCGTATCCTCCTGGGCAGATCCCGCCAGGGTATGGCGGTTTCCTTCCCCGGGGACCCCTCTTTGGTCGGTTCCATGGCCCAGGTTCTCGTCGCCGAGACCACAGCCTATGGAATGGGCGGCAGCCTCATTCAGGGATCCTGATTTCGAGAAGCGGCTATCCATGGGCCGGGGAGCCATGTTTCCGGGGCTGGAAGGCCATATTTCCAGCACTTTGGGCCCTCATTCAAAAAAAACTGGCCCAGGACCCTTGTGGAGCTTGATGCCGGGGCCGCCTGACACTAATCTCTTGCCCCTTGAACACCTCCTTTGGGCGGTGTGCGTCCGTCGATCGTATCGGCGGACCTTTTCCCGATCCGCTCCTAGAGACGACTTTGCCCCGAGCATCCCTGCTGGCCCAGCCAAGCCGGGATCCCTTTCCGATGACGACTACCTCTCACGTTCGTGCCGCTGATGTCGAGGAACGCTGGTTCCTTTTCGATGCTTCCGAGCACGCCCTTGGCCGCATGGCGGCAGTGATCGCCACCCAGTTGATGGGCAAGGATCGGCCGACCTACACTCCTAGCGAAACCGGCAACACCCACATTGTGGTAATCAACGGGACCAAGCCCCGTTTGAGCGGCACCAAGGAGAAAACCAAGGAATACCAGCACTACACTGGATACCCCGATGGTCGCCGCGTCGTGAACATCGAAAAAGTCGCTGAGAAGCGTGGCAAGGACATCGTGACCTTGGCCGTGCGTCGTATGCTTCCCAAGGGGCGCCTGGGGCACACTATGCTCAAGAACCTCAAGGTCTATGACGGCGTGGAGCATCCCCACACCGCCCAGAAGCCCGTCAAAGTCGACGCGACCCTGTAGCCCGCACACTCAAACCAACATCGGTTCCCTCCGGGAACAGACCCTAAATAAACATGGCAGTCATCAATCCTTGGACCTGGGGCCTCGGCCGACGCAAGTCCGCTATCGCCCGAGTGCGTATCAAGCCCGGCGCAGGTACCTTTGTTGTCAACGGCAAGCCCCTTGACCAGTACTTCACCACCATCCAAGCGCGCAACGCGGCCCTTTCGGCCCTCGGCGTTTTGGAAAACCCCAAAACCTACGATGTGTTCTGCAACGTGGGCGGCGGCGGTATCACCGGTCAATCCGGCGCTGTTGCACTCGGCCTGGCCCGTGCCCTCAAGACGATCAACCCGGCCACCTTCGAATCCCTCCGGGAAGAAGGCCTGCTGACCCGGGACTCGCGCTCCAAGGAACGTAAGAAGTACGGCCGGCGTGGTGCCCGTCGCGGCTTCCAGTTCTCCAAGCGTTAATCGGTCGACCCCGATTGTACCTGCGCGCTTTACGGGAAGTCCTTTGGGTCTTCGCGTAAGGCGCGTAGCCTTATCCATCCCTCCAGACGTGTGCGCTCTCCACGAATCTGCGCCCACCGCTCCCTGTCCCCAACACCTGAATCCAAATGGCTGGCCACTCACATTCAGCAAACATCAAGCACCGCAAGAACGCGGTGGATGGCAAACGAGCAAAGATCTTCAGCAAATTGGCTCGCAACCTGATCTCCGCCGTCCGCCAGGGTGGGGATGACTTGGATACCAACCTGAAGCTCAAGTACGCCGTGGAGAAGGCCAAAGCGGCCAACATGCCCAAGGACAACATCGAGCGCGCGATCAAGAAGGGCGCCGGTGACAAAACGGGGGACACCTACGAAGAGTTGATCTACGAGGGCTATGCCCCCGGCGGCGTGGCCTTGTTGATCTGTTGCTTGACCGACAACCGGAATCGCACGGCCCCCGACGTGAAGTACACGCTGGAGCACTGTGGTGGCAACTTTGGCTCCACCGGTTCCGTGGCCTTCATGTTCAACTTCCGCTCCATTTTCGTGGTGGAGATGGGAGAGCGCGACGAGGACCAAATGATGGAAATCGGATTGGAGGCCGGCGCAGAAGACGTGGTCGTGGAGGGGGACGTGGCAACCATCGAGGGCTCGCCCAACGATTTCCTGAGCATCAAGGCTGCCCTGGAGGCCGCCGAGGTGACCATGCTGTCCGCGGAGACCGGGTACCTGCCCGAGACCACCGCCGAGGTCACAGACAAGGATGTGGCCAAGCGCATCTTCAAGCTGATCGACACCCTTGAGGACAACGAGGACGTTCAAAACGTATATGCCAATTACGAGATGTCGGACGAGTTGCTCGAGGAGCAAGGCTCCTAGGTGAACCGGTGGGGGCTTGGGCCTTCCCGCGAATCCTTCCTAACCCAGTGGCGAATGGGGTTATGGAAAGCCCCGATGGGGACCTGCTGAAATCCATGGGGATGCCCCACATTTCGGAAGAAGAAGCACGGGGCGTGGCCAGGGGCCGCGCCCTGTTGCAAATCTCGCGGGGCCCAGGGGATACTAGGTGGACGCCGGGCCCCCAGCCCTCACAACCCCGCAATCCGGTCCAAGTGCCGGAAGCACCCCAATAACAGCAGTAGAGGCAATTCACCATGGTGGATGGACTTAGAACGGTTTGGATTCTCACGAACGACGAAGCTCTGACGGCTTCGGCCCGGGCCGCCGTGGCTCCCATCGAGGGGTGGGAGGTTGCCACGTTTGAGACCCCTGAAGAACTCATGGCCGCGCCTCCCGTGGCAGGCGATGTATTGGTCATCGACGGCTGGATGCGTTCGAAGAACGTGTACGAGTTTTGCCGCGAACTAAGTGGTCGTGTTCGGGCCCGCATGTATGTGGCTGTGGCCATGGGCAACCGCATGGCTTCGGCCTTGGCACGCTTCGCGGGCGCAGCCGGTGTGCTCGAACGCCCGATCAAACCGGGCGCCATGAAGAAGGTGTTGGAAGGCAACAACCCCGTGGGCCAGGGAGTTCCCCAGGATCAACGCGGGACCACCAGCTCCAACGATCTACCCGAATCCTTGCTCGCCGATTTGCGTACCGGCCAATCGGACGAGCGCCTTGTCCAGGCCATGATCGACCGTGAGACGGGCCTCTTCAATTACGCCTTCCTCGGCTACAAGGTAGACGAGGAGTTCAAGCGCGCCAAGCGCTTTGAATTGCCCCTGGCGTTCGTGATGGCGGGATTCGAAAGTCAGGCGGACGAGCCCGCCCTGCGCGAGCTGGCCGGGATTTTCCTCGACTCTTCCCGGGACACCGATGTGTTGGGGCGTTTCGACGAGAACACATTCCTCTTCCTATTGCCGAACACGGGGCCCGATGGCGCTGAGATCATGGCACGACGGGTTTCCGCTAGCGTGGATTCCCGGAACCTGAAGGATTTGGTGGGGGATCCCATGGTGCTTTCCCTGGGGATCGCAACCTACCCTGCACCCGATTTGCTTCGGCGCGAAGATCTCTTCGCCCGGGTACACGATGCCCTGTTGGAAGCCCGTCACAAGGGTGGCGGCGTTGTCATGTGCAACTGATCCGATTCCGGCAATCAAGGTTTCTGGCATTCCTTTGAAGGCCGGGGGCCCAACCCCGTACCCCGCGCCATGGCTAGCCCCGCTAAGAGTCCATTCCCCGTAGCCCTCAGGTTGAGTATCGACGACCTGGGGGAGTTTGTTTTGCTGGCCGGTGAGAGCCTGCCCCTGGGGGCGTTGATCCCCGGAGCCTCCAAGGCGGCAGCGGGTCTTGTGTGCCACTTGACCCGATCCATGCCTGGCGGTGCGG
>JARGOW010000381.1 GCA_029212955.1 Planctomycetota bacterium
AGAAGACTCCGGGCACGGCCTCTACCTCTTCACCGGTTTTGTTGGAATCCATGGTGGCGTTCATTGGTTGCTCTCCACCTGGGAGAAGGGATCGTCCAGCCGCCGCGACCACAGGAACGCGTTGACCACCGATCCGATCAGCATAGCCCCCACCGTCACGTGCATGGTGGCAAATACGATCTCACCGGGGGAAATCTCATCCCCGTGCATGCCATCGGACAGGGCGAAGAGGGCGTAGAGCGTCAATCCGCCCAGGACCCACTGCAGGTGCAGGAATAGGGTCATCCAAAACGCGCTTCGCCGCAGCACTTCAGCGGTCAACCTATCCACACCTTCCTGCTTGGCCGCACGCTTCATGCGGTTCGCAAGGGACACACCTAAGTACACGACAGCGATGGCCCAGAAACCATGCAAGGCGATGGCTGGGTGGCCGTGTCCATGTCGATACCAAGCGCCGAGCACGACCTGACCGAACAGTCCCGCCAAAGTCAGTATGGACAACATTCCTATGCGCGGGGGCTTGGTCCACTTGGTACTTGTCACCTCCGACCATCGAAGCGAGAGAAGTACGGCCACGCCAACCAGGATGCCAAACACCGCCTGACCGATGGCCCCGTGCAAGAAAGCCATCTGCGGGTTGTTCTCGAGCACCCGAAAGCCCCCCAATACCCCCTGGCCCGAAACCGCAGCCAAACCGATGAAAGCGGTCAAGATTGCGCACTTCCCTCGCTTGGCAAAAATCGTTGCCAGCAGGGTAGCGATGCACAACAACCCCACCAGGGTCCCGAATTCACGGTGGTGGTGCTCCACGAAGACCCCGGCGCTCGCCATGCGTTTCTCCAGGGGGTAGAGCCACAGGGGATAGCCCTCCGGAGTCATCCAACCGGGCTCCGCCATTCCGGCCCGAAGGGTCGTGACCGAACCACCCAAAACGATCAGGGGAATCGAAGCCCACACGGTCCACCAGGCAAGCCGCGCAGGCCAAGGGGAAGTTTCAGGGGTCGTGCTCATGGTTCAAACGGGTCCTCAAACCCGTGGATGCAAACTCAGTCTTCGCTCGGGTTGGGGTCCAGGGAGGTGCGGGATTGATCCGACTCCCAGGCTTGATAAATTTCGAGGGCCCGCTCGAGGGGAAGGGAACCCGGTCCGCCACGGATCCACTCCTCCACCAGCAGCGGTTCCACCTTCGCCCGGCGCGTAAGCAGCAGCACATGGCCGGTGACTCCGATCAGGGCTTCATCGCCCAAGCGCTCAAACGGGGGCATGGAGGCCTCGGGGATTCCATCCGCTATCAGTTTCTTCAGGTCGGGCAGCTTGGGAGTGCCGCCCGTGGGGGCGCTGCGCGGGAACACGCCAATGGCGAAATTCCAGGGGGCCGGTTTCAGGTGCAAGCTCGAAGGCCCATCGCCGAATCCCTCGGGCCCATGGCAGTGGGCGCATTCCGCCTGATACACCGCGGAGGCCTCGGCCAGCAGACTCGGGGCTTCCTCTCCGGTGCGGCCCATGGGCCAGTGGGGTGACCGCGCCTGACCAAACAAGCCTTCCATGGCGAGCAGGACCTCGAGCTCGGCGGCCTGCAAGCGCTCCTTGAAGTCCTCCGCCTCCTCGCCCCCGGTCGATTCGGCCACATTTTCGCGCAATCTGTCCTGGGAATACTGCGATAGCCCCCACGCGGACGGTACGGCCCCACTCAAATCGCAGCCCGCTACCCCTAGCAGGAGCAAACCGGCCAGAACGGAACGAAGAGCGAGAAGAGGTTGAAACGAAGTCTGCATGGGATGATTAGACTGGGCCGACCCGGCGCCGAGGGCGCTTATGTTGACTCAGCCCCCCTTGAAGTCAAGCGCCCCCAGCCCTTCCCTGTAGAACCCTGTCGAATGTCACGCCTTTCCGCTCTCCACCAAGCCGCAAACGCCCGCCTCCTGCCCCCTGGGGCCGCCCTACCGGTGCTCGTACACAATAGCGTCCCCGCAGAGTATGAGGCGGCGACCTCATCCTGGGCCGTCTTGGACCGCAGCAACCTGGGTACCCTTTCGATCTCTGGCAAAGACGCCACCTCCTTCCTGATCCGCATCCTGGCCGGTCCCGTGCGCACCCTGGAAACGGGTCAGGGCGGCCGCAACATGCTGCTTTCATCCAAGGGCAAGGTGCAACACCTGTTCGAGATAGCCGCCGTGGAGGGCGGATATCTCTGCACCACCCCAACCGGGACCACCGCGGGACTGATGGCCGGTCTGGACATGTACCTCTTTGGCGAGGACGTGGCCCTGGAAGACCGGGGGAGCAACTCGGCCACCTGGAAGTGGTTGGGCCCCAAGCCGCCGCCAAACTGCAGGAATTGTTGGGCGTGGACCTACCCCAAACCCCCTACTCCACCTCGACCATCGACTGGCAAGGCCATCCACTCACCCTCACCCACTTGCCCGTGGCCGGGAGCCCTGGCTATCGCCTTGCCACCCATCCCGACGCTCTGACTCCCCTGTGGACGGCATTGACCTCCGCCGGGGCCACCCCCGTGGGCCTGGCGGTCTTTGATGCCCTGCGCGGCGACAACCTTTGGGCCCAATGGGGCGTGGATATCGACGACACGGTTTACCCCCAAGAGGCTAACCTGCAGGACGCATTCAGCCTGACCAAGGGTTGCTACATCGGCCAGGAGGTCGTGGCCAAGATCGATACCTACGGGGGACTCAACAAGCGGCTTCTCGCGCTAAAAGCCCCAGACGCCCCGGTCCCCATGGGCACGCGCCTCATGCGCCAGACCGATGGCCCGGATTCCGAATGGCGCGACCTGGGCGTGGTCACCACCTGGACCTACTCCTTCCCCGCCGACCACGGGGTCGTTCTCGCCTACGTCAAACGCAAACACCAGGCCCAGGGAACCACTTTCCGCCTGGGCGACGGACCCGACGAGGCTACGATTCTCACACCCGAAGAGCCGGCTTCTTGATCTCGCACAAACTGTCACCCCGCCGGTCGTTTCCATGCTTGCTGCACGCTGCTAGAGTGGCCCCCCCGAACCGAGTCACCGAAGGAATTTAGACACAGGAGCCCCCATGGCCAAGGATCTCAAAGGAACCCAAACCGAGCGCAATCTCATGATTGCCTTTGTTGGGGAATGCCAGGCGCGCATGCGCTACGACTACTTCGCGAGCGCCGCCAAAAAGGAAGGTCTGGTTCAGATCTCACAAATTTTTGCGGAGACCGCTGCCCAGGAAAAGGAGCACGCCAAGCGTTTCTTCAAACACATGCAAGGTGGCGAGGTTGAGATTACAGCTAGCTTCCCTGCGGGCCCTGCCGGCGACACCCTGGCCAACCTGCGAGCGGCAGCGGACGGGGAAGAGCACGAGTGGAGCGATATGTACCCTGAAATGGCGCGGGTCGCACGCGAGGAAGGCTTCGAAGCGATTGCCAAGACGTTCGAGTCCATTTCCATCGCGGAAAAGCAGCACGGCAAGCGATTCAAGGATCTGGCAGACAACCTGGAAGCGGGGCGTGTCTTCAAGCGCAATGGCATGATCACCTGGCGCTGCCTGAATTGCGGCTACCTGCACGAAGCGGAGGAAGCCCCTAAGGTCTGCCCCGCCTGCCTGCACCCCCAGTCGTACTTCGAGATGCTCGCTGAGAACTGGTAGAACGGGAACGCATGCACAAGCTTGGGGCCCATCCAGAACCGGTTCGGTTTTGGATGGGCCCCAAGTGTGTGAATGCGTTCCTGCTCCCGTGCTTCCCTACTCCTCCACGACCTTGAACTCTTCCGGGGCCCCATGGGTGCTCTTCAGCACGATCGCCACGTCCAAGTCCAAGGGCCCGAGCGGCACGATTCCTTCGATCTTCACCGGCACACCCGTGGTTTCATGGAGCCAGATACTGAGGGTTCCGTGGATGCCAAAGAGTCCTTTGAAGTCCTTCTTCTTCGCCACGCCTTCCGGGGGTTTCGGGTCCAGCTTTACCGCCTGGCAAGCGTACAGCCCAGCCGGTGTTTTGATTTTGGCCTTCGATCCGAGGGTCATGGTCAAATCCCACCAAGTATCCTTGTCCAGCAACGGATACTCGATCGTTTCCCCCTGGGTGACCACCAACTCACGGGCCACAAAAATCGAACTGAGCATGTCCAAGGCCCCTTCCGGAATGGACTGCATCTTGGGCGAATCCCAGTCCCGGTGCTCCCCACGCTTGCATCCCTTGCAGTGATGCTCATCGGAGATGAAGGAGATTCGACCCTGCACGAAGTGCTCCCGACGATCGCAGCCCCGGCAATGGCGATCGCGCCGATACCATGACATGGGCTTGTTGTCCCTGCGACCGTACATGATTTCGCGCCGCCGGTTTTCGGAACCGGTTTGATAGTCCCGCACGATCACGTGGGGCCAAACCTGGGGCAAAATCCGGGCAACGATGGAGTGGCC
>JARGOW010000382.1 GCA_029212955.1 Planctomycetota bacterium
CGCAGCCGCAGGCGATGGTGGCGTGTGCGCCCTCGTGGATGTTGAGGTGTCCAATTTCGCCGCCGCGCCCCAATGGCCCACGGATGATGCGCCCATCCATAACGATTCCGCCGCCCACACCCGTGCCCAGGGTGACCATGACCAGGTCGCGCTTGCCGCGCCCCGCGCCCATCCACTGCTCGCCCAGGGCGGCCAGGTTGGCGTCGTTTTCCACCGGGATGGACGCTGCGTCTTTGCCCAGGCGTTGGCCGAGTTCCTGGGCCACGTCGCAACCGGCGAGGACTTTCAGGTTTGGACTTTCGGCCAATCGGCGGGTGCCGGGTTCGAACACGCCGGGGACTCCCACACCGAAAGGGGCGTTTTCGGTCAAACCCTTGAGCCAATCGGCCAAGCCGTCAAAGAAGGCCTCGGCACCGTTGTCGAGCACGGTGGGTAGGGGTTGCGCCAACCGGCGCGTGCCATCGGGCATCAACAATCCACCCTTCACCGACGTCCCCCCAATATCCACTCCGATCACTCCGTTTGCGGGGATCGACGGGGAACTCTGCTCGCGATTCGTTTGGCCCATGCCCTACAGGCTAGCGTCCACGCACGCGGCGCGTCACCCGGCGGTAGGCTTTGATGTACTGCTTGGCGCAGGCGTCCCAGGAGAAGTCCGACAGCAGGCAGCGATGCACGAGGGCTTTCCAGTCGGCGGGGTGCTTAAAGGCCTCCCGCAGGGTGTCGATGCCTTCGATCACACCTTCGGTGGTGAAGTTGTTGAAAGTGAAGCCGTTGCCCGTCTTCGGTTTCTGGGTTACGTCGACCACTGTGTCCTCCAAACCGTTGTTTTGGAAACACAGGGGCGGGGTTCCATAGCGCATGGCGATGGCCGCCAAGGCGTGGGTGGAATAGTTGTGGGCGGGCATCAACAGGGCGTCGGCGCCGGCCAGGATTTGGTGGGCGGCGTGAACGTTGTAACCTTCGATGACCTTGCAGCGGCCGGGGAAGGTCTGCTCGATCATGTGCAGGCGTTCGATGATCTCGGGTTGACCCGGGCCCATCATGACGAGCTGCACGTTGCGCTCAAGAAGGGGCGTGATGGCGTCCACTAGGATGTCGAATCCATTGTCCGTATCGAATCGCTCCAGCACCAGAATGATGGGCGTACGCGCGGACTTGTCCAGGTTGTACTGCTCCTGAAGGGAAGACTTGCACTTGCGCTTGCCCGCCAGATCCTCATCCTCGGGCCCATAGTTTTTCTCGAGCAAGGGGTCCGTGACCGGATTCCATTGGCGGTAATCCACACCGTTCTGCACGCCGACCCATTCCTTTTGGCGGCGGGAGAAGGTGTCGTCCAAGCCATCGCCCCTGCGGAATCGGTCGAGTTGATTCACCTGGTGGGGGAGGTGGGTGCCGATGACCGTGGCGAACTCCGCCCCAGCCTTGAGGTAGTTGACCTTGCCCGCCAATTCGATGCCTTCGATGGCGCGGAAGAGGTCGTGGGGCATGCCGATCCGGGGCAGAATCTCCCGTTCGAAGGAGCCCTGCATGGCCCGGTTGTGGATGCCCATGTAGGTTCCAGCGCGACCGGTGGGGTGATCCTTGCGACCCGCGTAGTGCAGCTGGTGATAAACGGGCAGTAGTCCCAGGGTCCAATCCAGGCAGTGGATCACGTCCGGCTTGAACTCCGCCAGGGCGAAACCGTCGAGCACGGCCTTGGAGAAGAGCGCGTAACGCCACCAGTTGTCCGCGTAGGGACCGTCGTCGTCCCCGTAGGGGTGTTTGTTTTCGAAGGCTTGGGGGTGGTCGACCAGGATGACGCGCAGGTCGCCGAGCATCCCCTCCCAATAGGTGACCTTGGTGGTGGGGCCTTCGCCGAGCTCGATATCCAGGTCGCCGATACGGTTGAGCTGATTGAATTGCTTGGCGTCGATGTCCTGGGTGAAGGGCAGGAAGATGACGACGTTCGCCTTGTTCTGCGCCAGATTGCGGGGCAGGTACTCAGCGATTTCAGCGAGGTTGGTCCGGCGGACCAACGACAGCAGTTCAGGTGTGGCAAATGCGACTTTCAAATCCGATCCGGCGATTCCTTTCTGGCGAACAGGCCAGTTTTTGCAGGCTCAAGGGGCGGGCGTCGCCTCAGAGTCCGAAGAAACGCCCGTCGATATGGCAGAAAGGTAGGAAAGTCGGCCTCCCATATGGGCAGGCGTTTGATTTATCTATCCGTAAGATGCGTTCAGACAATGGTTTAGGACGCATCTATTCCCGAAATGGGGTCAACGGAGGCCTCGGGATGCCTCATATAGCTCCATGGCCTCGGGCAATAGGGACTCGATTTGCTCGATGCGGCTATCCCCGCTGGGGTGGGTGGAGAGCCACTCGGGGGGGGCATCACCGCCCCCTGCGGACATGCGGCCCCAAAATGCGGCGGCCTCCCGGGGGTCGTATCCCGCCCGAGCCATGTAGCGCAGCCCGCTGCGATCGGCCTCGAGTTCAGCCCCGCGCCCAAATTTCAGGCCAACAAGGTTGGCCCCCAGATTCGCCAAGCCCTGGTAGTCCTGGCCTACCAGGATCTCGATGATCGTTGAGGCTCCCATTTGCCGGGTGACGGCCTCGGTTCCATGGCGTTCCAGGGCGTGTGCGATCTCATGGCCCATGACCACGGCCAGGCCGGTCTCGCCCCCTGCGACCGGGAGGATTCCCGTGTATACGGCCATTTTTCCGCCGGGAAGGCAGAAGGCATTGACCATTTCATCGTTGTCGAGCAGCCGGACCTCCCATTGGAAAAGGTCTACCAGCTCCGGCTTTTCGGCTGCAGCTGCAGCCACAAGGCGGTCCATGATCTGATTGACCATGCGAACGTCTGATCCGGAGGTGATGACCCGTTCATTCTCAAGGATCTGATCGTAGGATTGCAGGCCCATCTCCACATCTTGCTGCGGCGAGAAAGCGTTGAGCTGACAGCTGGTCGTGACCACGAGCAGGGCAGCCAGGCCCAGGTTCCGGCGCAGACCCTTCCAGGTGCGGGAACCAAGCCCGGTCCGGGGACGGTAGGATATGCGCCGCCCGTTCGCTTCGTTGATTTGGGTGACTCGGTCGGTGGTGTGGGTGATTCCAATCATGGGGTGATCCTGGTTACGTCGCGGATGGCCCGGCGCCGCTGAAAATCAGTATGACCGAAGCACCCCGAACCGCAACCCCCGGCAGCATCCTAGCCCTCTCTTATCCAGCCATGAAAAACCCCCCCTTGCTTCTGGTCGTCCTCGACGGTTGGGGTGAACGCTCCGAAACCGAGCACAATGCCATCGCCCAGGCGGCCCCGTACTTCCACGGCTTACAAAGTCGTTATCCTTCCACCCTGCTAACGGCGTGTGGGAAAGAGGTGGGACTCCCGGAAGGAATCATGGGCAACAGCGAGGTGGGCCACATGAACTTGGGCGCGGGTCGGGTGGTCTACCAGGACATCAGCCGCATCGACAAGGCGATTGAGGATGGGGACTTCCAGGCCAACGGGGCCCTCCTTCGGCAAATGGATGAGGTGCGCAAGGCTGGCAAGTCCTTGCATTTTATGGGCCTGGTGTCCGATGGGGGGGTCCATGCCAGCAACAAGCACTTGGCGGTACTTTTGAAAATGGCCGCCGATGCGGGCTTCGAAACGGACAAGGTGTTTGTGCATGCGATCACCGACGGTCGGGACACGTCGCCGCGCTCCAGCGATCGCTTTCTCGCCCAGCTGGAATCGGATATCGAGCAGGCTGGCGTGGGCCGCATCGCTTCGATCATCGGCCGCTATTGGATCATGGACCGGGACAAGCGCTGGGAGCGCGTCCAGCGCGCTTACGAAATGCTCGTGGGCGGCGTGGGGGAGAATCACCCCACGGCCTTGGATGCGGTGGCTGCTTCCTACGGAAACGATGTGGGCGACGAGTTCATCGAGCCCTGCGTGATCGGCGAACCCGAGCCAGGTCGTTTGCACGATGGCGACGGCCTGTTCCTGTTCAACTTCCGCTCCGATCGGGTGCGGCAGATTTGCGAGGCATTGGACTTTGATTCCTTCGACGGATTCGAGCGCAAGTCCCGGGTGAAACTGAACATCACGACCATGACGCAATATCGGGCAGACTTCCCGTTCCCCATCGCCTTTGCGCCCCAGGACCTGCAGGAGTTGTTCCCCGACCTGGTTTCCCAGGCGGGCCTCAAGCAGGCGCGCATCGCCGAGACGGAAAAGTACGCCCACGTGACGTTCTTCTTCAGTGGCGGTCGCGAAGCCTTGCTCGAAGGCGAGGACCGGGTGCTTTTGCCCAGCCCGAAAGTGGCAACCTACGATTTGAAACCGGAGATGAGCGCCCAGGGTATCACCGATGCCGTGCTCAAGAAGCTGGCCGACGGGGACACCGAGGTTTACATCATCAACT
>JARGOW010000383.1 GCA_029212955.1 Planctomycetota bacterium
AACCGCCGTACGGTCAACGTCTGGTATGGCGTATGGGCCAAAGTCGTAGAAGATCCCACTTACTGGGATCGCTTCGCTGGCCAAACCGAAGCGGCCAAGCGCGCCAAGAAAGGCCCCGCGGAACCGGAGCCCGAGGACGACACCGAGAACCTGGACGACCTGCTGGACGACCTGTAAACCGATCCTGAATCCAAAAAAAAGGGGGCGTGCTGTTTTCAGCACGCCCCCTTTTTGTCTGGAATGCGAGTTCAGGTCGGCCCTGATTCGCTAACACCGCGGGGGAATCAAATCGGATTGATCCATTCGCCGCGAGGTGGAGTTTTGAGCCCTTACCCATTTCTGCGCCCTCGGCAGAACCGTCCCGTTTCGCTCTCCACACAATCTGGAACCGACACCAGCGGATCGCCCACCGAAGCGAGAGACCCCGAATGCGCACGAGGCTGGCCTAGTCCTGTACCGCCGCGCGCCCACCTCTCCGGGGATCACTGACCGCCTCCGGAACACGTGTATCCGGAATCAAGATCGCCTGCACGGAGCCAAACTTGTTATCCGGTTCCACCCGTAGCTCCTGACCGTGTTGGTTCTCCATGGTCTCCAAAAGACTTGCAGGCCAACCGCCCTCCATGCGCGTCCACTCAGGCTTCCACTGCTGATGCAAACGCGGAGCCGAGATCGCGTCTTCCAGGGTTTGTTCGTACACCAACACGCGCAGGATCACCTGGATCACGGATGTGATGATTCGAGGGCCGCCGGGGGAGCCGATCACTAGGGAAACCCGCCCACCCCCCTCGCGGATGACCGTCGGAGTCATGGAAGAAAGCGGCCGCTTGCCGGGCAGCAAGCGATTGGCTTCCGCTCCCACCAGGCCGTAGGTGTTGGGTACACCAGGCGCCAGGGAGAAATCATCGAGCTCGTTGTTCAAAAGGAAACCCGCGTCCCCCACCATGATTCCGCTGCCGAAGGTGGTGTTCAACGTGGTGGTCATGCTGACCGCGTTGCCTTCCTTGTCGATTACGGAAAGGTGCGTGGTCTGGAAACTCTCCTTGGGGGCGGCGGAACGCCAAGCCTGCACTCCAGGATCCGACCGTTCGCCGATCGAAATCCGGCGATCGGCGATCCACTCCGGAGCCAATAACCGGTCCACGGGAACCTCCACGAAATCGGGATCGCCCAGGTGCTGCGCGCGATCCGCAAAGGCCCGCCGCATGGCTTCCACCAACCAATGGGCGCTGCGCGCGGAAAGTCCGCACTCCTCCGCAGGCACAGCCACGCCGAGATCCCGATCCCGGCGCACCCGGTTGCGGTCATCATCCAGCGGGAATCCATCCAGGATGGCCAAGACTTGCAAGAGGGCCAGACCTCCCGAGCTCGGCGGCCCCATGGAAATGATTTGGTGTCCCCGGAACCAGCCCACCAGGGGCTTGCGTACTTTCACCCTATAGGAGGCCAGGTCCTGGGCGGACATGTGCCGGTCCCCTACGATTCCACCCTGCCGGGCATCGGCCTCCTTCAGGGTCTGAACCAGGGCCTCCGCGGTGGGGCCCTTATAAAAAGCGGCTTGGCCACCCCGGGCGTAGCGCTCCAAGGTGCGGGCTAGGGCCGGCTGAACCAGAATCTCGCCCTCGGCCAGGGCATCCCCACCCGGGTAAAACAGTCCACGCGCCGCAGGATCTGACATCAGGCGCTTGCGCGCAGGCTCCCTGCGCAAATCCCGGGCGAGCCAGGCATCCACCGTGAACCCGTCCCGCGCCAGGGCAATGGCAGGCGCGCACAGGGACGCAAACGTCAGCGACTTGGAACCATGGACTTTGTACAGCTCGAACAAGCCCTGGGGACTTCCGGGCACGCCCACACCAAGCGGTGTGCGTACCGAGCGGTGGCCCACCACCTCGCCCTTGTCGTCCAGGTACAAATCCGTTCCATAGCCGCTGGGCGTGGTTTCACGGAAGTCCAGGGACCACGGGTCGCCCTCGTGGGGCACCCAAAGGGCAAAGCCCCCCCCGCCCAGGTTGCCGGCTTGGGGGTATACCACGGCCAGGGCCAGGGCCGTGGCCACGGCTGCGTCGGCGGCATTGCCTCCCATGTTCAATATCGTGACCCCCACCTGGGCGGCCAAGGGGTGCTCGGCCACCACAGCACCGCGCTTGGGCGTGGCCCGCAGGTTGCTTTGAGCGAAAGGGTCTGCCGCGCGGCATCCGACACTAAGGGTCGCCAGGACCAGACCCACGCCCAGCCGAGCCGGGAATGCCATGGCCCTAGACAAGGGGCTCTTCACCGTCCGCAATAGCCTTCACGTTCACGCCCCGCTCTCGCAGATAGGCCACCGAACTCTCGATCGCTTCCGCCATGCCTTCGATCTCGACCACCACTTTTGCGCCCGTGGCTTGGATACTGGCCGAACGGATATTGGGCACCACGTCGAACTTTTCGCCCAGGGTGTGGCTGATGATCGGCTCGGAGATCAGCTCTTGGGGAAAGATGCAGAAGAACTTGGCTGAAGCCATCACGAATTCCGTTTGGGGTCCATTTTGCGGGCGCGCCAGGTACAAACCACCATGGCAAGGCACAATCCCAACACACAGCCCCCCCAACCCGCAAGGTTTCCCCAGGCAAGCCGCAGGTTTGGGTCCATGGAATCGGCCCCCACGGGCCCATAGATGGCAGAAAGGCGCAGGAAGTCCACCCCAGCCGATTCCATCATCAGTGCTGCGGGGCTCAGATCCAACATTCGCGCGGCGACTGCCGGGGGCCAGGGCGGGTCCGTGAACAGCCAAAAACCGGCGGGCAACCCGATCAGGAAAACCGGAAGCGCCAAGGCGATCCAGGCCCCTGTCAAAGGCTGGGCCTTGGATCCGGCTCCCAAGATGCCCAGGAAACCACCCAACGACATGAGGCCCAGCAAAGCGCCGAGCCCCGCAACCCTGGGCGATAGTGGCAGGTCACGGCCGAGGTACAGCCAGGCCAGGCACCAGGATCCCAGGCCCAGGGCCCGGCCCCAGCGCTGGGGGATGCACGTCACCCATGCACCGGCGCAGGGTGCGAATACGGCAGCCCACCAAAGCCAATCCTTCCAAGCGTCCGTGGCGATCAGGGGCAACCAGGCCCCCAACGCTGGCCAAAGCCAAAGCGACGATCCCGCCCGGGCGGGAATCCTTGAAGTGGCGTCATTGGGTTTGGACACGCAAGCATTCTATCACCCTTGCCAATCCAGATCCGACCGGAGCCGGGCTATATTGGGTGCCATGCACTCCGTACTTACCGGCAAGACAGCCACCTCGGTCACATTGGGCTCCAAGGAACTGTTGGCTTTCGTTGGGACCGACTACCTGGGCATGGCCCACCACCCCAAAGTACTGGAAGCCGCCTCCCAGGCCTTTGTGGACTACGGGTTGAGCCCATCGGCCTCGCGCATAACCTCCGGAAGCTGCACACCCCACGAGCACCTGGAGGAGGCCCTGGCCGAATTCATGGGCCTGGAGAGCGCGGTGCTTTTGCCCAGCGGGGGCCAAGCCAACCTGGCCCTCATGGAAAGCTTGATCGACGGATTGGATGTGATCCTATTGGATGCGGACGCCCATCCAACCTTGGTGCATGCCGCACGGCTCAACGGTTCCAGGCGCTTGGACTATGGGGCCGGTGATGGCTCGCGCCTCATGGCTTTGCTCGATCGCTTTCGCCATGAACGCATCCTGGTGGTCACGGACAGTGTGTTCCCCACCTCTGGCCGCATGGCGCCCATCCCGGACATCGTGCGAGATCTCCCCGAGGATGGGCTGCTCCTGGTGGATGAAAGCCATAGCTTGGGAGTGGTCGATCCCCAGGGGCGCGGAGCCGTGAAGGCCTTTGCCATCCCCACGGGACAAGTGGTGGTTTCCTTGTCCTTGGCAAAAGCCCTGGGAGCTTTCGGGGGCGCTCTGGTAGGCCCCGCATCGGTCATACAAACCATCAAGCGGCGCTCGGAAACCTATGCCACCACCACGCCAATCCCCCCCGCCATGGCCGCCGCCGCACTGGCCAGCCTACGCCTGTTGGAGGCCGAACCCTCCCGCGTGCAACGCTTGCACCGCAACATCCAACGGCTCCACGAAATCGGGCAACTTTGGGGTCGACGCCCGTCGGGTTCCTTCCTACCCGTTCTCAACCGATCCTTCGCAGACGAAAAAGAAGGCCGCCGGATCAGCGCCGAACTCCTGCGCCGCGGAATCTACGTCCCCTTCACCCAGTACCCCGGGACCCCATTGGGGGGAGCCCTGCGATTTTCAATTTCCAGCGAACACAGCGAAGAGCAAATCGCCCGATTGGAAGTCGCGCTCAAAGAGATTGCGGCCTTGGGTTGATTCGGGGCCTTGTGTGATTGGGGTCCTGCCTTGTGTTGGGGCGGG
>JARGOW010000384.1 GCA_029212955.1 Planctomycetota bacterium
ACTGATGGGCCCTGAAAGTCGCGGTTTGAGAGGGTTGTGGAACATGGCGTTGGTGGGCTTGGACAAGGTGCGACCCTCTCCCCTTAATCGAGACCTCCCACGACTTTCTGAACACAGTGACCGGGAAAGCCAAATCACGATCATTGGTGGGAGAGCCCATGCCCAAATCACCCTTCGCAAGCGTGCCATGCCTGGGGTGAGCGCTCCCCTTCTACGGCCGATCCCGAAGGATTCCGCCCCGACCGGGTCACCTCCACTTCACCCGGCCACGGCTCTACGCCCCCCTGAAGCCCGGAAAGTAGCGATCCAACTGGTTTGGGCCCGGCAAAGAAGTAGAATCCGTCCATGGATTCCACGCGCTGCGCTATCTTTCCAGCCTTGACCCTAACGCTAGTGTTCCTGCTGCTGGGTTGCTCCGGCTCCGACACAAAGGCTACGCCCCGGAACGAGCCAAGTGGCCCGATTGTGGCCTCGACCTGGCCCCTGACCACGCTGGCCCGCGAGCTGCTAGGCCCCGAAAACCCGGTGGAGTGCCTGGTCAAAGCAGGTGAGGACCCGATCCATTGGACCCCCGATGGGGACTCCCTAGCCACACTGGTCCATGCCAAAGCCGTTCTGATCAACGGTGCCGGCCTGGAGAATTGGCTGCTGTCCGCCAACGTGGCCCCCACCCGGTTGATGCGCTTGAGCGATGGATTCGAGGACCGCTGGATCGAGTATGCGAAAGACCTGCAACACAGCCACGGTGCGCGGGGCGCCCACGACCACGTGGGCGTGGACCCCCACGTTTGGATGGACCCGTTGCTGGCGCTGGAGCAGGCCCGAGCCCTTCAAACCCAGGCCGTGGATCTTGGCTGGATCGAATCGGACACCGCGAAGCAACGCGGGGAGGCTCTGGAGCAACGCCTTCGGGAACTCGACGGCCTTTGGGCGCGGGTTGCCACAGCCTTGGATGGACGAAGCATGCTGGCCAACCATGACGCCTACTCCTATCCCGCCCAAAGGCACGGCTTGACCATTCACGTGGTCGACGTGGATCCGGAGCGAAGCATGGACGTGAAGCTCTTGGCCGAGCTCCAAGCTGCGGTTCAATCCCACGCACCGTGCTGCATGCTTTTCGAAGCCGAACCCCACGCCAGTTTGGCCGCGCAACTGCAAGATCCACTGTCCATTCCCGCCCTCGTACTCTCACCCGCCGAAGCCCCCGGCGAACTGGATGCCATCGAGAGCATGCGGAGCGACCTCAATCAACTCCTGCAATTCCTCACCGCCAAGCGCGGCCAATAAACAAACATCATGTCCGACGGCCCCACGATCTTTGACCGCATCCTGGACGGGGAGATTCCCTGCCACCGATTGTACGAGGATGATCTCGTGCTGGCCTTCCTGGACGTGGCCCCCCTCAGCCCAGGCCATGCGCTTGTGATCCCCAAGGAACGCAAGCCGTTCCTCCATCAACTCTCCGACGACAGTGCCGCTGCCATCGGCCGTGCCCTGCCCCGCGTGGCCCGCGCTGTCCTGGCTGCCACGGGAGCCGAACACTACAACGTGCTGCAAAACAACGGGGCGCCGGCCCACCAGGCCGTGTTCCATGTGCACTTCCACATCATCCCCAAGGTTTCCGAACAGGGCCTTGGCATCGAATGGAATGCGGGCTCCCTCGACGACGCCGAAACCCTGGCAGAATCCATTCGCAAGCATCTGATCGCCTAGCCCCAAATCTCCACCATGAAGCACGATATCCTCATCCACGGCGGCCAAGTCATCACCGAATCCGGCGCCACGAAAGCCGATGTGCACATCGTCGACGGCAAGGTACATGCCGTAGCACCCGGCCTGGCCGCAGCCGCTGACACCCCGCGCTACGACGCCACGGGCAAGTTGGTTTTCCCGGGCCTCATCGACCCGCAGGTCCACTTCCGCGAACCGGGTTTGACCCACAAGGAAAACATCGAGAGCGGATCTCGAGCGGCCCTGGCCGGTGGCATCACCGCGTTCATGGAGATGCCCAACACCAACCCCCTTACCGTCGATCCGGCCACGTTGAATGACAAGCTCGATCGCGCCCACAAGACCGCGTTCACCGATTACGCATTCTTCGTGGGTGGCACCGCTGAAAATGCGGAACAGTTGGGCGAATACGAAACCCTCCCTGGATGCGCTGGAGTGAAGATCTTCATGGGCTCCTCCACGGGCAATCTGTTGGTGCGCGACGATCCGACCCTGGAACGCATCCTGCGCGGGGGCTCCCGCCGCGTCACGGTGCACTCGGAAGACGATTTCCGCCTCAACGACCGATACAAGACCATGGCGGCCACGGCCAAGGTCACCGAACACCACCACATCCGCGACGTGGAATGCGCGGTCATGGCAACACGCCGCATGCTGGACCTGGTCGAACTGACCGGCCGGCCCGTGCACATTCTGCACATCTCCACCGCCGAGGAATTGGACATGGTGCGCGAACGCGACCTGGGCGACCTGGTCACCTTGGAAGCCACCCCCAACCACCTCTTCCTGCACGCGCCCGACTGCTACGAGCAACACGGTTCCCACGCTCAAATGAACCCGCCCGTACGCGAGCGGCGCCACCAGGATGCCCTGCGCCAGGCGGCCGCCGAAGGTCTCATCACCTGCATCGGCTCCGACCACGCGCCCCACACCCTCGAGGAAAAGGCCAAGGCCTATCCCGGATCTCCTTCCGGAATCCCTGGAACCCAAACCATCCTGCCCCTGCTCATGACAGCCGTCCGGGATGGCTGGCTCAAGCTAGAAGACATCGTGCGCCTCAGCGTGCAGGGACCCATCCAGGTCTATGGAATCAAGGACCGTGGCCCCCTGGCCCCCGGCGTGCAAGGCAACGTGTCCATCGTCGATCCCGAATTCACCGACCCCCTGCCCCTGGATTGGCTGGAAAGCCAAGCGGGCTGGAGCCCCTACGCTGGCCGCCCCATGGCCGGTCTACCCGTGGCCACCATCCTGCGCGGGCGCATCGCCTATCAACACGGCGAACCCATCGCCCACCAGGACGGCATCACCTCCCCAGTTCGCTTCTAAATACACTCGATTCCATGGCCCAACCCGTCATCGCTCTCTACACGCCCCGCGCGGGTTGCGAGTCACAATTATTGGAGCTCGTTCGCATTCACCATCATGTGCTTAGCGAGCAAGGCTTGGTCAGCGACCGCCAGCCCTACGTGCTGCGAAGCTCGAACGGCACCCTACTGGAAATCTTCGAGTGGAAGGACAACGCCGCCATCGAAGCGGCCCACACCAACCCCGCGGTGGCCGAACTTTGGCAACGTTTCGGCGCGGTGGCCGAATATTCCTCGCTCAAGAGCCTTGCCGAGGCCGAGGGAATCTTCCCGGGATTCGAACACGTGGATCTGGGCTGAGCTTGGTGAACCGGAGAGGGCAATCCCGCCAACCCATGCGTCGATCGCTCGAGCGTTGGAAATCAGCCGCGCAGAATGAAGCGGCGCACCTTCCGGTCCCCAGCTTCCACCGGCAACGGCACGAATCCGTTCTTCTCCAACACTCGCTGGGATCCCGCGTTGTCATGGGAGATCTTCGCGTGCAGTGGGCGATCGTGCAATTCCCCAAGAAACTGGGCTAAGCCCTTGGAAGCCACGCCCTGCCCCCAAAGCTTCCGGTCGATCCAGTAGCCGATATAACGCGAGTCCTCCACCGACCAGCTCACCAGGTGACCAGCCACGGTTGCGCCCACCTCGATCGTACGCAAGTGGATGGATCCGTCGGATCGGATCATCTTCCAGTGGGCTGCGAAGGCCTCCCCATCGCGTGTCGCCACGCCTGCCATGGCATTCGACGCCGGGTCCTTCTGTTGCTCGAAGAACTCGGGTAAGTCCGAATCCCGGACGGCCCGGATGATGACACGCTCGTTCATGGCTTCGTATCTTCCAGCAGATTGCCGAGCACGTCCAGGGAAAGCTCCGTTCCCGGCCCCAGGAGATACTCGCCCTTCGGCGCGTGGATTCGATCCCGGGTACAAACCCAGCCCCCGCCCCAAATTTCCAGCCGCCAATCAGCCGGACCGGTGCTGTGCCGGAATTCCAAGGTGCCGGAGCGCGCCACCCCCACCAGGTGAACCGTGGCCCCGTCCACCCGCAGGAGACCATCCTCACCCTCCAAAGAGAGCGACCAGGATCCCCCATCCTCAAATCCCCACTCCACGCTCCCGCCCGGCATCAACACGCAAATCCCACCCAGGGAATCCGCAGGAGCCCTCCCCGAGACACAGGATCCCAGGACCAGGGCCAAAACCAAAAGCACCACACGTTGAACATTATACATAGATGAAAGGGCCTCCAGCCCATGGATCCGTCTCCCCCCCTTTGGCGCAAACCACCCCCCAACCCTG
>JARGOW010000385.1:0-210 GCA_029212955.1 Planctomycetota bacterium
CGCCGTGGGTTGGGCCTTGAAGGCCCAGGCAGGTCGTAAGAAAGTCACCCTGGAGCTGGGTGGAAACGCGGCTGTGCTCGTGGATGAAACCGCCGATTGGAAGGCTGCGGTGCCCCGCATTTTGGCGGGTGCGTTTTATCAGTCTGGCCAAAGTTGCATCGGCGTCCAGCGCATCTTGCTGCACCGCTCGATTCTCGAGCCCATGTCCCA
>JARGOW010000385.1:220-4379 GCA_029212955.1 Planctomycetota bacterium
TGGATGCGGGTACGGATTTAGGGCCCATGATTTCGGAAGGCGAAGCCCAACGCGTGGAGCGATGGGTGAAGGAAGCCAAGGCCGAAGGGGCCCGGCTCCTATGCGGGGGCCGCAGGGAGGGGGCCATGTTCGAGCCCACCCTGCTCGACCGCGTCCCGACGGATCTGGCCCTGTATCGCCAGGAGGTGTTCGGGCCCGTGGCGATCATCGAGCCCTTCGATGACTTCGATGGGGCCCTGGAACGCATCAATGACAGCGATTTCGGGCTCCAGGCCGGACTGTTCACCCAGGATATCTATCGGGCCAACCGGGCCTGGGATGAACTTGAGGTCGGCGCCGTTGTCATCGGGGACGTGCCGTCCTGGCGCGTGGATCACATGCCCTACGGCGGGGTCAAAGCTTCCGGCCTCGGGAGAGAGGGCATCCGCTTTGCGATGGAGGACATGACCGAGATCCGGTTGATGGTCCTGCGCACCCAGTGAGGGCGCTTTCTGCAGCCTGGTGCTTGCCCTTAGGGGCCGCTTGGCATGAAAGCCCCCAGAAGCCTTAGCGATGGGGCCCTGGGCCCCTTAGAATCCTTCCACGATGGATTGGTTGGATGTGCGCTCAATGGCCGATGATGCTCCGAAGGTGAGCTCGAAGATTCCCGGATTGCTCGAAGGTTTGAACCCGCCCCAGCGCGAGGCCTGCGAGCATGAACAGGGACCGCTCCTGATTTTGGCCGGGCCGGGATCGGGTAAGACGCGGGTGATCACGTCCCGCGTGGCCTACCTGATCACCGAGTGCGGTGTCGGTCCCGATGAAATCCTGGCCTTGACCTTCACCAACAAGGCGGCCAAGGAAATGCGGGAGCGCGTACAACGCCTGCTCCCAAACACCCAGGGTTTTTGGATCAGTACGTTCCACTCCCTGTGCGCGCGCATCCTGCGCCGGGAGATCGAAATCCTTCCCGAGTACACCCGGGACTTTTCGATCTACGATACGGCGGACAAGCGCCAGCTCCTGAAGACGGTGATCAAGGAGCTGAACTACGACGCCAAACGCTTCCGTCCCCCCGTGCTCGCTTCGTGGATTTCCAACGCGAAGAACAACTGTGCCCCGGACGATGGATTGACCTTTGATCCGGATGGGGGCATCGATGACGAGGTCTGCGCCCGGGTCATGGCGCGCTATCAGCAACGCATGCGCGAGAACAACGCGCTCGACTTTGACGACCTTCTGTTGGTCACCCTGGAGATGTTTGAAAAGCATCCCGGAGTGCGCGACTCCTACAGCTATCGCTTCCGCCAGGTGATGGTGGACGAGTACCAGGACACGAACCGCGTGCAATACCGCCTGGTGCAACACTTCTCCGGACACCACGGGAACCTGACCGTGTGCGGTGACCCGGACCAATCGATCTATGGTTGGCGCGGAGCGGACGTGCGGAATATTTTGGATTTCGAAGCTGATCACCCCGAAGCCAAAACCGTGCGCCTGGAACAGAACTACCGCTCCACGGGAACGATCCTCAAAGCGGCCAGCGTGCTGATCGCCAATAACTCCCAACGCAAGCCCAAGGATCTTTGGACCGAATCGGGTGAGGGCGAATTGATTGCACTCATTCAATGTGGGGACGAGGAGGACGAGGCACGGGAGTTGGCCCTGCGTTGCAAGAACCTGCACCGCCAGGGAAAGGCCTGGTCCGAAATCGCCATCTTCTATCGCATGAATTTCATGCAGCGAGCCTTGGAATCGGCCCTGCGGTTGAGCGGCGTTCCTTATCAGGTGGTTGGCGGATTGGAATTCTATGCCCGGCGGGAGATCAAGGATCTCATGGCCTGGCTGAAGCTCATGGTGAACCCGCGGGACGACGGTGCTTTCCTCCGCGTGGTGAATGTGCCGAGTCGCGGGGTGGGGGAGACGAGCATGGGACGCCTCGTGCAGTATGCCCGTGAGCGCGGCCTCTGTTTGAGCGATGCGGTCCAGCAGGAAGACGCCCTGGCCCAGATTCGCGGTCGCGCCAAGAAGGGGCTAGCGGAATTCTCCGCCATGCGCCAGGAACTCACCGAGGCGGTCGAGGCCGGCGCCGGTGTGGCCTTGGACACCCTGCTCGAGACCATAGACGCGGAGCGCTGGTTCATGGAGATGGACACGGGCGATGCCATGATCGATCGCGAATCGAACGTGGAGGAATTGCGCTCCCACGCCCATCAATACGATCGTTTGCAGCCTAAGGGTGGGCTGCCCGGGTTCCTTCAGGACGTGGCCCTGGTCAGCGACGTGGACGATTTGGACGAGGGCACCGAGCAGGTCAAAATGATGACGCTGCACAGCTCGAAGGGGCTGGAATTCCCCCATGTGTTCGTGACGGGCTTGGAGGAGGAATTGTTGCCCCACGGCCGGGCCGTCGAGGAGGATCCTGAAAACGGATTGCAGGAGGAGCGCCGGCTGCTGTACGTGGGAATGACCCGCGCCATGGAGGGCCTGACCTTGAGCTACGCAACCCAACGGCGCTTTTTCGGCGAGGATCGGTGGCAGAGGCCATCGTGTTTCCTGGACGAAATCCCGCCGGAGACCATCGAAGGGGGCGTGGAGCCCACCGAGGAATCCGAGACCGAAGCCTTGGGTGAGTTTGATGCGGAGGAGAGCGGCCACGACCTGCTGATCGGGCATCTGGTAAAGCACGACCACTTTGGAGTGGGGACCGTGCAGCAGCTGACCGGAGCTGGGGTCAACGCCCGCGCCACGGTGAGCTTCAATCGCCACGGGACCAAACAGTTACTTTTGGCCTATGCAGGGTTAGTCAAGCTAGGAAACTCATGAGCTCTCCCGACTCCAAGTCATTCCAAGATCAGATCAGCGCGCTGGTGGGAGAAGCACAGGCCGCCGGTGTGGCCATGGATCTGGTGGGGGACTTGCGCCGCCACGCCGAACGCCTGGAGCGTTCGGAGTTGGACTTGGACCCCGGTGGGGAGCTGCCCCAACGCTTCGGCATGATCGGTCGGAGCCCCGCCATGCTCCAAGTGTTTGATCTGATCGAGCGAGTGGCTGCCAGCGAGGTCTCCGTTTTGGTGACCGGTCCCACGGGCGCCGGAAAAGAATTGGTGGCGCGCGCCATCCATGACCAATCGCCGCGCAAGGCCAAGCCCTTCCTGGCGGAGAATTGCGCAGCGGTCCCCGCCAATCTGATCGAGTCCGAACTTTTTGGGCACGTGAAAGGGTCCTTTACTGGGGCTGTGAAGGATCGCAAAGGACACTTTGTGGCGGCCAGTGGCGGAACGATTTTTCTGGATGAGATCGGGGACATGCCCCTGGAGATGCAATCCAAACTGCTACGGGTGCTCGAAGAGCGTAAAGTGCGCCCGGTGGGCGGCAATCGCACCGTGGATGTGGATGTGCGCCTGGTAGCGGCCACCCACCGGAATTTGGAGCAAGCCAGTGCGGCCGGGGACTTCCGCCCGGACTTGTACTACCGGCTCAACGTGATCACGATCCACGTTCCCGCCCTCGACGATCGCAAGCAGGACATCGCGCCGCTGGCTCGGTTTTTTCTGGACCAATGCAACAAGCAAATGGGCCGAGAGGTCGCCCTGTCCAGCGAAGCTGTGGCGGCCCTGGAAGCGCGCGCATGGCCGGGCAATGTACGCGAACTGAACAACGCCATGCAGCGGGCCGTGGCCCTCTCCACGGGCACCATCGCAGCTTCTGACGTGGTTGCGCCCTCTTACTAACATGGGCCGGGTCCCCCCCGGCTTTCCCACTCCTTCCCTCCCAAATCCCCAACCTCTCTCCAACACCATGCGTTTGATTCTTCAGGACGGCGACAGCAAGCGAGGCTTGCGTTTGAAAGATGGCACTTTTTCCATCGGCAGCGGGGACGATTGCAAAATCACCCTGGAGTCCAAGGGCGTGGCTGAGCACCACGCGGACCTGGTGGTGGAGGGTGGAGTCGTGACCTTGAAAGTTGTGGACACCGACCATCCCGTCACGATCGGTGGCGAGTCCGTCGCGGATAGCGTGGAGCTGGAATCGGGCCAGCTGTTTTCGATCGGTGGGGCCCGCTTCAAGTTGGACGCCACGTCGGCGGCATCCAAGGGCGCAGCGCCCGCTGCCCAGCCCGCCTCAAAGCGCGCTTCGAGCCCCGCGGCCGCACGGCCCCAGCGGGTGGAGCGTTCCT
>JARGOW010000386.1 GCA_029212955.1 Planctomycetota bacterium
ATGACGGCCGCTTGGACGGACCAGTCAGGTTCCTATTCCACAGGAATTCGCGATGAGCGATTAATCGGCGGATCCAAGGCCAATCCTGGATCCGCCACGGCCACTCGGGTATTAGAAGGTGTGGCCCATCTTGTCCCGCTTGGTCTGTAAGTATCGCTCATTCCTAGGGTTAGGATCAATCTCCAGCGGCTCCTGGCTCACGATCTCGATCCCGTAGCCCGATAGGCCGTGGATCTTTTTGGGGTTGTTCGTCAGAAGTTGCATCTCAGATACGCCCAAGTAGCTGAGTATTTGAGCCCCAATCCCGTACTCGCGTAGGTCCGCTGAGAACCCAAGGGCGTGGTTGGCTTCGACGGTATCCATGCCCTTGTCCTGCAGCTTGTAGGCCTTGAGCTTGTTCTCCAAACCGATGCCGCGACCCTCCTGACGCAGGTAGAGCAGCACGCCGAAGTCCTCTTTTCCGATGCGCTCCATGGCCGCATCGAGCTGGGGACCGCAATCGCAGCGCAAACTGTGCAGCACATCTCCCGTCATGCACTCCGAGTGCACACGCACGTGTGCGGACTTGGGCATTTTGGGCGGAGCTTGGCCTTCTTCGGCGATGGGCACACCCCGGGTCAGGGCGATGTGCTCTTTCCCGTCCAGCAGGCTCTTGAAAAGATGCATGTGGAACTCGCCGAAGGGCGTGGGCATCGGAATGTCCTGGGCGGTCCGCTCGACCAGAAGCTCCGTGTGGCGACGATAGGCGATCAGGTCCGAAATGGTGCAGATCTTGAGATCGTGCTTTTCGGCAAAGACCTCGAGCTCGGGCATGCGCGACATGGTGCCATCATCGTTCATGATCTCGCAGATCACCCCTGCCTCGCGGGAACCGGCCATGCGGGCCAAATCCACTGTACCTTCGGTTTGCCCGCCGCGGACCAGGACGCCACCGTCCTTGGCGCGCAGGGGGAAAATGTGCCCGGGGCGATTCAGATCGGAAGGCTTGGCGTCCGCAGCGGCGGCCGCCTGGATGGTGCGACACCGGTCCGCGGCGCTGATACCGGTGGTGACCCCCTTCACGGCTTCGATCGAAACGGTGAAGGCGGTTTTGAACGAACTGGTGTTGTCACGGGTCTGGGGCTCCAGCTCCAATTGATCGCAAATCGCGCCCGACATGGGCATGCAGATCAAACCACGCCCTTCCCGGGCCATGAAATTGACGGCTTCCGGGGTGACAAACTGGGCCAACATGGTCAGATCGCCTTCGTTTTCACGATCGGGGTCGTCGACCAGGATTACCATTTTGCCTTGGCGGAGATCCTCGAGGGCTTCGGGGATGGTGGAAATAGCCATGAAACGGGGTGCTTGATGCTTGTGGTTGGGGGCGGGGGCCGGACCGGGGGGATGGACTCTGGCATAGTCGGTTCCGGGGCGCACATAATACGTCAATGCGACGAGCCACACCCCCGACTAGCACTATCCTTTTTGCCCTAACCTTGACCCTGGCGGGCTGTAACAGCCTGGACGCAATCTCCGACGCCATGGAGACGGCCCCGGGAGACAAGGCTCAGCAAACCCAGCTGACAGGACGCGCCCCCGCAGCCCTCACCGCCAAGGATTTGCGCAGCAACATCGCCCGGCTCGAGCAAGCCCGTGCGACCGGGGGAGGCTACCTGCAATCCCTGATTCGACATGGGGATGACTCGGTCCGCCTGCGTGCCACCGAAGCCCTCGGCCGCATGCGCCTGGAAGACTACGGACTCAATGTGACCGAGGCCCTGGAAGTGGCCCTAGATGACGATGTGGTCGGGGTTCGTCGCGCGGCGGCCTTCGCCCTGGGCGCGCGAGGCGACACCTCCTGTGCGGCGTCCTTGATGGAAGCCGCGGAAGACTCGGACCCGGATGTGCGCGCCCAGGTCTGGCTGGCCATGGGCCGCTTGGATAGTGGCGAACTACGCGACATGGGAATCAAGGGGTTGCAGGATGATTCGCCGGCCGCCCAACAAGCCGCATGCCAGGCCATCTTCTACTGGCCGAAGGAATCCGAACAATGGCCCCTCGCCGCAGCGGGCCTCTCCGAGGTGGCCAGGAAGGGCGCAGTCGAAGCCCGCTGGATGGCCCTCTTCACCCTGGCGAGGCGGGAGGAACTCCGCGGCGACTTCGACACGTTCACCCACGCGCTCTCCCAACCGGACGCCCCCGTTCTCGAACATCTGTTTGCCACCCTTGGTCTCGCTCGGTCCGCGGGTATGCCCGTTGAAAAGTCCGCGGCCGGAGCCAAACGACTCCAACAGCTTATGCGGGGACTCTCCGCATCGGCCTTGCATCAGGACCCACGCGTGGCCACGGAAGCCCTGCGCGGGTTGAAAGCTCGCGGGCAAGGGTTGTCCCCTGAGGTTCGCGACCATGCCTTGCAACACTCGAACAAACATGTGCGAACGGCGGCCCTGAACGCGTTGCG
Source organism: Planctomycetota bacterium (assembly GCA_029212955.1). Taxonomy (GTDB): domain Bacteria; phylum Planctomycetota; class UBA1135; order UBA1135; genus NORP259. Next base: position 2,444 of record JARGOW010000386.1, read on the forward strand.
CTTGGAACCGCGTTCCATGGAATTCGCCAGCGCCCTAGCCCATGACCCTTCGCCCATGGTTCGTGCGGCTGCATTTGAATTGACGGTCAAACTCAAGCCCTCGACCAGTGTCTCCATCGTTCGCGAATGGGCTCGTTCCGGTGACTATCTGCAACGCAGAGCCGCTGCGTCGGTCGCCAACAAGCTCGATTCCACGGAAGCCCAAGGCATCCTGTTTGGCCTGCTCGCGGACAAGCACCCGCAGGTCGCCGGGGCGGCCATCCAAGGGCTCATCCCCATGGACAACCGGACCACGCGCTCGCGCATTCGTAGTCTTTGTGGGCATTCTGACAACGGTATCTCCCTAGCTGCCATCGGAACGATTTCGGAATGGGGTGTCACCATCGAAGACCTTCCCGCCCTGATCAACGCCTACGAGGAAGCGACGGGGGATGTGGGACCGGAGGTCCGCTTCAATGCACTTCTTGCGGCCGGAAAAATCGAAGGCTCCGAACCGGTTCCCTTCTTGAGCGTTGCCGTTTCCGACCCCGATGCCTATGTGGCGCAAATCGCTCGGGAGCAACTGACCAAACGAGGGGAGGACCTGCCCATGGATTTGGATCCTCCGCGCGCGTCCATGTTGGCGCCGGAGACCGCCCCCGATTTCGATTTGGAACTTGGCAACCCGCAAGTGTCCATCGAAACCACCCGCGGCACACTCGAGTTGGAGCTGCTGCCGCGCGCAGCGCCCACCCACGTACACAGTTTCTTGAGCTTAGCTGCGAAGGGACATTACGACGGTCTGACTTGGCACCGGGTGGTCTCCGACTTTGTCGTGCAAGGCGGATGCTATCGCGGCGACGGCAATGGTTCGGGGACCTGGCGCGGCAAGCAAGACAGCTTGACCCAAGAATTCAATCCGCTCCCGTACGTGACCGGAGCCTTGGGAATGCCACGCAACCAAAACCCCGATTCCGGGGGCAATCAGATTTTCATCACCCATCGCCCCACGCCCCATCTGGACGGTCGATACACGGTCTTCGGGCAGATGCTAAGCGGGTGGGACGTTTTGCAGGAAATTGAAGAAGGCGATCGAATCGTGGAGATTCGCCGGCTCCGCTAGCGCTCGGCAGAGCTGCTGAGAGCAGTGTTTCAGGCTGGGGCAAGCCCCGACTGTCAAAATTGACAGCGACTGTGGATAACTTGTCCTAGCTTGGGCCTGGGGCTTTGTAAAATAAGCACTTAGGTCCTATTCGGCGCTGGGGATAGGCTGTGGGCGCGTGTGGAAACATCTTTGGAAGTTGCATTCAAGAATCCAGGGACGCGTGGGCGATACCTCCCTCACCCCTAGGAAGTCGCAAATAGGCAGCGACTCCTGTTCCTCCCCCTTATGAGGCTGGCTTATGCAGCGTTTTTTAATCCCCCTGGCGATCGTGCTCGTAGTTGGAAGCATGGGTGTGACCCGTGTCAAAACCATGGAGCGCAGCCTCGATAAGCTGGACCGATCCAGCCACGAAGTTCCCGAGCGCATCCAAGAGATGCGAAGTGAGATGAACCTGGCAACGGATCGCTGGTCGGAAGCACTGGGCCTGCTGGAAATCGAAGTCGAAGCCCTGCGCACGGAAAAAGCCGAGGTGCAATCGTCACTCGAAACCGCCCTGAAAGAGGCCACCATGTCGCTCGAAGCAGAACGCGGACGGATCGAGGATCTGCAACACGTTCTCGCGCGCCTCAACTTGGACCAACGGCTCGAATCCATCGAGACCGGCGTGCAGAAAAACGTCACCGGCTTGACTGAAGCTATGACGTCCACGCGCAACCTGGTGGAAACCACTCGCCTGGACTTGGACCGCATCGCATCGGAGATGAACCCGGTCGAATCCCAGGCCGACCATCGCTGGAACCGGATCGTGGGACCCACGGTTCAACTGGCCGGGGACTCCACCGT
>JARGOW010000387.1:0-369 GCA_029212955.1 Planctomycetota bacterium
GATGCGTTCCTCCTCCGTGCCCTGATAGCAGGTGATGCCCCATAGCCATTGACCACTCGCTTGCAATTTTCACGAAACACACAACCTCCGAGATTAAGAAGCAACCCAAGTGGTAGCCCTGCCAGTCGAAGATAAGACAACAGTTGCTTGTGATGCACACTTAGCAACGTGTCTACGGATTTGATCTCAATGATCAGTGTGTTTTCAACCAGCAGGTCCACTCGAAATCCCCTTTCAAAGTGGAGGCCCTTGAACTCGATTGCCAAGTGGACTTGCGACTCCACCTTAAGCCCGATCGCGCGCAGGCGTTGGGCGAGGATTTCTTCGTAGACGGATTCTAGGAGGCCGGGGCCTAGGTGTCGGTGGAGG
>JARGOW010000387.1:379-4369 GCA_029212955.1 Planctomycetota bacterium
GCTAGATTTTCTACCTGCATCTCCCACGTAGACTTGTGGGGATCGTGCGGGTTGCAGGGGTAGTTGGGTTTACCAGCGCACGTTTAGCATTTGGCAGGCTAGGCCGCTGCCTATGCCTAGCAGGGCGGTTTGGTCGCCACTCTGGATGAAGTTGTTTTCGGCGGCCAGCGCCAGGGTGATGGGCATGGAGACGGAGCCCACGTTGCCTAGGGTGGGGAAGGTGGAGTAGTCCTTTTCTAGATCCAGATTCAAGCGTTCGAAGAGCAGTTTGCGGTGGGCGCTACCCACTTGGTGGGTGATGACTTTTTGAATCGAGTCGGGGGTTAGGTCGTGCTCTTTTGTGAAGGCTGCGAAGGTTTCTTCGGCCAGGTTGATGCCGGCCTGCAGTAGGGCTTCGGAATCGGTTTCCATGAGCGGGCCGCTGGAGCCTTCGTTCTTGTCGCCCGAGCAGAGGTGGTTGAACTCGGTGGCCGAGCGCGCGGTCGTTCCCAAGAGGCGCGGACCCGGTTGGGTTTCGTCGGGGCAATGCTGCAAGACCGCTGCCACCGCACCGGAACCAATGGTGAGCGAAGAGAACGCGGCCTTCAAGTCGCGGCGACTCACCTCTTCGCCCCGTGCCAACCAGGCCAGGGTTTCTTCCACCAAGGGACCACCGTCCTCCCCTGAAACCACGAGCGCGGCTTTCATCTCTCCGCTCTCGATCATGTTGGCGGCCACTCCCATGGCGTTGGCAAAACCGAGGCACGCGTTGGACAAATCAAAGGCCAACGAATTGCGGGGCATTTCCAAGGCCGCATGCACCACCGACGCCGTGGCCGGTTCCATGAAGTCCCGGCAGACCGAGCTATGAATCAGCACGCCGATGTCCGATTTGTCCACACCCGATCGATCCAGGGCCTTGCGCCCGGCCAAGGCCGCAGCGGTGCTGGGGCGCGTGCCCTCGGGCCAAAATCGGCGGGTCCGGATCCCGCTCATCAACTCCAAGCGTCCAGCATGCAACCCCAGGCGTTCGTACAGGGGCGCGATGCGGGCCTCCAGTTCTTCGGAGGACACAACCCGGTCGGGCAGGGCATAGGCGAGGGAGGCGAAGCGAACGTTTTGGTACTTCATGGAGCGCGCACGGTACGGTTCCTGGGGGCTTGGGGCTAGTCCCGGCCACCGGTCCCAGAAGGCCGGGGTGACTCCCAGTGGTTGGATGTCATCCGAGGGGAGCGGGCAGCAGCGGTCCCTGGCTCCACCGGCCCGGGCGGGACCCCAGGTCCAGATCCAGCCGCAAGGTGCGGGCGGGCGCGCGTGCCCGATGGACCCATGCGGAGTGAGTTGCTCCCATTGTTTGGGCCCCAGGGGCTCCGTGTCACGGGTTCGATTCCACAACCGTACACCGGGCAATTCCGGGGTCCCCGGCCGCCCCCGGAAGTCGTATCATGGGCGCCATGACGGCCCCGCTTTCAATCCTACACGTGGACATGGACGCCTTTTATGCGTCCATCGAGGTGCGGGACAATCCCTCGCTGGCGGGTCTGCCCGTGTGTGTGGGGGGGCCGGCTTCCGGTCGGGGCGTGATCTCTGCGGCTAGCTATGAGGCGCGCAAGTTCGGGGTTCATTCGGCCATGCCGACCGCCCAAGCCCGGCGCAAATGCCCGAACATGGTCCTGCTGCCCCCGGACTTCGACCGCTACACCGCGGCCAGCCGTCAAATCATGGCGGTGTTTCGCCGCTACACGCCCCTGGTGGAGCCGCTTTCTTTGGACGAAGCCTTTCTGGATGTGGGCGCGTCCCTGCGGCTCTTTGGTTCCGCCGAGGAGATTGCGGTGTCGATCAAGAAGGACATTCTTCGTGAGACGGGCTTGGTGGCTTCGGTGGGATGGCTTGCGCGTCATCCCCGCCGATCAGGTGCGCAAGGTTCTGGACCCCTTGCCGGTTTCCAAGATCTTTGGCGTGGGGCCGCGAACCGCCCAACGGCTGGCCTCCATGGGGGTGGAGACCGTGGGGCAGTTGGCGGAACGCAACCGCGATCAGGTATCGGCCGACTTCGGGGCTTCCGGGCTTTGGATCCACGATCTGGCCCACGGCATCGACCCCCGGCGGGTCACACCGCGCCGCGAGGAAAAATCCCATGGCATGGAGCGCACCTTTCCCGAGGACATCTCGGACCGGGATGAGCTCTCCGTGCTGCTGCTCGCGTTTTGTGAAGAGGTGGGTTTTGACCTGCGCCACAAGGGTCTGCGGGGGCGCACGGTGACGCTCAAGGCACGCTTCTCCGACTTCCGCACGGTCACGCGCACGCAGACCTTGGACTACGCCACCAATTTGGGCCCGCGCTTGTATGTGGTGGCCAAGGAGTTGCTCGGCCGAGTGGAGAGGGCCCCCCTGCGCCTGATCGGCATCCAAGTCAGTCGCTTGGAGGACGTTCGCACGCAGGTCCAGGGATCCCTTTTCGAGGAGGGGCCCGGAAGCCGACAGCAATGGCTGACCTCCGTGGACCGCATCGAAAAGGCCACGGCCAGCGCCGATGAAATCCGGGAAAAGTACGGCCGGGGTGCCGTGGTGCCCGCCTCCCTGCTGGGGCGACGTCGCCAGCGATCCCACGGGCCCCTGGGGGCGCCCACTCCCGATCCGGGTGCGCAGCCCAAGCCCCCCGGGACCGAAAACGAAGCGTCCAACTAGCCTTCGATTCGGGTTTCCAGGCCCGTAGGTCCTTGCGATCGGCCAATTGAGGTTCGATATCTGGATTTGGGAGCGAAAAACCGGGGTCTTCTGCTTCGATTGCGTTCCCGTGCTGCCCACCAGGCCTTATCGTGCCGAACGATGAATATCGCGATCGTAGGCTCCGGCGAGGTGGGTTATCACCTGGCCAACATTCTCTCCCGGGACGGGCACGGCGTCACCGTGATCGACCCCGATCCGCTCAAGGCCCAAAGCATCCAGGAGTCCCTGGACGTGCAGGTGGTCGTGGGCGATGGAACCCGGGCCAGCGTGCTGACGGAGGCGGGAGTGCCCAAGGCCGACCTGATGGTGGCCGTGACGGACATCGATCACGTGAATATGCTGGCCTGCGTGCTGGCCAAAAAGATGGGGGCCAAGCGCCGCATCATGCGATTGCATGACACGGGCCAGCTCGAGGGCTACCACTACTTCTACAAAAACACCCTGGGTTTTGACGTGATGCTGTCCACCCAGGAATTGGCCGCCGAGGAGATCGTGGGGACCGTGCGCGATCGACATGCCCTGGCCGTGGATAGTTTTGCGGGTGGACGCGTTCAGTTGCGTCGCTTGCGATTGGAAAAGGAAGGCGACCTTACCGCGGGCCCCTTGTCCGGCGTGAAACTTCCTTCGGGGGTGCTGATCGTGGCGCTGCAACGCAAGGATCGCTTCGCCGTGCCCAGCGGAACCGACCAGTTAGAAAAGGGCGATCACATCTGGGCCATCGGCAAGTCACCCGACCTGGATTCGTTGGAGGCCCAACTGGCCCGTAACACATCCTGGCAACGAAGCGTGGTGGTCATGGGCGGCGGAGCGGTTTGCCGCAGCGTGCTGCACAAGCTACGCGGGGCCCCCGGCGTCTCGATCAAGGTGATCGAGAAGGATTCCAATCGGGCCCGGGCCCTGGCGGCCATGGCCGGCTCCAACGTGATCGTGCTCGAAGGCGATGCCACGGACCTGACCCTGTTGCGCGAGGAGCGCATTGGCGAGGCCAATGTGTTTATTGCCACCACCCGCGACGACGAGGACAACATGGTTGCCTGCCAGTTGGCGCGGTCTCTGGAAGCGGAGCGCACGGTGGCGTTGGTCAGCAAGGCCTCCTACCGGGACATCTACGAGCTGCTCGGCATCGACCAGGCCATCTCGCCGCGTATCCTGTGTGCGAACTCGATCCTGCGCTTCGTGCGCTCGGGTTCCCCGGCAGCGATCGCCGTGGTGGCGGAGGGCAAGGCCGAGGTTCTGGAGTTGACCGTTCGCTTCCCGGGCACCGTCAAGCTCAAGGATCTG
>JARGOW010000388.1 GCA_029212955.1 Planctomycetota bacterium
CCGGCCGTTGGCTAACTCCGGACGAGTCGCCATTTCACACGGCAAGCAAATCAAAGCGCGGAGTCGAACCCGCCCCGGGGTTTTCCCTGACCCTCGCATCCGGCGGTCCCGAGGCCTCCGTTTATCTGGACCCGGTGGAGTATCAACCCCGCTCGGTCGAAGTAGACCTGCGGACCGGCCCACTGCATATAGATTTGGATGATTGGCGAACCCGGCGAGGTTTCGCATGGCCCCATCAAATCCAGATTGGCGCCGACGGCAAAACCCCCACCATCTTGACCACATCGGAGATTCGCTTCGAACCTTCGGCGGCCACGGTCCATGCCAACGAAACCAAGCGCACGCGCCTTGCTAACGTCAGCTTTGTTGGAGAGGACCCGCATCCGGTCCGAGTGCGCCGATCCGCGTCCGGCCACATGTTGGTGCGCCCAAAACTCATGGGTCAGGAACCCGGCTGGTTCCTGGTCGACACGGGCACGGGAGTCAATTGCCTGGACACCGCCGTAGCCAACTCCCTCCCGGGATTTTTGCCCGAGAAAGCGAACAGCGGCCGCGAGATTTCGGTGGTTGGCTTGGGGGGCAGCGTGCAGTCCAGAATCGTTAAGGGAGGAGAATTTGCCCTGGGCGCCATGCGGACCAAGGGCATGGAATGGGTCGCCCTGGATCTGGCAGAACTCCAAGAGGTCGTCGGCGTGAAACTGGCGGGCGTACTGGGCGGCGATTTTTTCGAGCGTGCGGTGGTCGAAATCGATTTGCTCAACGGCACTCTGGTCCTGCATGAGTCGCAGAGTTTCGATGCCAGCCGGTTGCCCTGGAGGCCCCTGCGCTTCGACGGAACGACGCCTTGCGTGCGAGCCCGCTTCGCCCCCAAACACGAAGGGTGGTTCCGCCTGGATACCGGATCCGATGACACGGTCACCTTTCACTCCCCCTGGGTGCGCAAACTGCGCATGGTGGACAAAGCCACCCAGCTGATCCCCATGCGACTCAAGGGCATCGGCGGTGAAATCCGTGCCGTCCGGGGCCGCATCAAGTGGTTCGAGCTCATGGGACAACGCTTCACGAAACCTAAGGTCACGATGGTGGAGCGCGCCACAGGACCACTCGCAAACCCCGATCTGTACGGCAACATCGGCGTGGGTTTCTTCGTAGGCCAGCGCTTGATCCTGGACTATCCCGGCCACCGGGTCGCTCTGATTCCACGCTAGTGGCTTTGGCTTTTGCTATGTTCCAGACATTGCATTTGATCTCGCAGCGACCGTCCAAATTCTCGAACGCACTCCAAATGCACTTAGCGCGTGGTTGGGGGGGTTGCCATCGGAATGGATTCAATCCCGCGAAAAACCGGGAGCCTGGAATGCGTTGGATATCGTGGGGCACCTGATACACGGTGAAAAGACCGACTGGATTCCGCGCACCCATCGCATCCTCGAGGGAGGGGCTTCTGCCCGGTTTGAACCCTTCGACCGGACGGGCCATGAACTCGCTTGCGCCGGCAAGTCCATGGGCGAACTGCTGATCGAGTTTGGAGAACATCGAGTCGCGAGTTTGGCTGAACTGGAACGACTGAGGCTAGGGCCCAAACAACTCTCCATGCCCGGTCAGCACCCCGACTTCGGCCTTGTTCGGTTGGATCAACTGCTCGGGGCTTGGGCAGTACACGACCTGTCCCACATGGCACAAATCGCCCGGGCCATGGCCAGGCTTCACCGGACGGTTGTGGGCCCCTGGAAGGAATTCCTTCCGATCGTAGGGCCAGCGGAGTAGCTGCGGACCTTCCAAATCCGCCCCCAAACCCGTTTCAGCTCCCATGGGGGGGAACCGAGGGCATCAAATGTGACTCGCTCTGGAACCCTACTTCTGCCCCGGGCGCAGAAGGCCGAAATATGAGCCTGTCCGCCCCCTAGATCGCTAAAGTCCTGCCGTGCAAATCCTCTTCCTCGCCCAACGCATCCCGTACCCGCCCAACCGCGGAGACAAGATCACCTCCTGGCGCCTCATCGAGCGCATGTCGCGGGACCACGACGTGACCGTTGTCGCCTTCGCCCACGACGAAGGAGATCGGGCTGCGGCCAAGGTTTTGAACGAAGAGAAAGGCATCCGCACCATCGCCATCGACCACGATGAGCGCAAGAAGAAGCTGACGTCCATGCCCCTGCTGCTCACGGGTAAGCCCCTGACCCTGGGCGTGTACGGATCCAAGGCCTTGCAGTCCGAAGTCGACAAGCTCATCCCGAACACCGACTTCGCCTACGCGTTTTCTTCGTCTATGGGCGCGTTCCTTTTGCCCCACTCCCTGCCCTGGGTCATGCACATCGCCGAGCTCGACTCGGACAAGTGGCGCCAATACGCCAAACGTTCGTCCTTCCCCATGAGCTGGGTTTATGGGCGTGAGTGCAAAACCCTCCTGCGATTCGAGCAACGCCTAGCCGCCGCCGCCATCACCAACGTGCTCTGCACCCCGCTCGAAGAGGACATCTTCAAGGAACAGATACCCGGGTTCTCCACCACCGTTTTGCAGAACGGCGTGGATCTGAAGTTCTTCCACCCCGCGCCCGAAAAGGCCGAGCCCGGTCGCCTGGTTTTCACCGGCGTCATGGACTACCTGCCCAACATCGACGCCTGCGTGCACTTCGTCGAGGACATCCTGCCCCTGATCCGCGAAAAGCACCCGGACGTGCGCTTCGACATCGTGGGCAGCAAACCCACCCCGGAAGTCAAAGCCCTAGCGAACACCCCCGGCGTCACCGTCACCGGTTTCGTGGACGACATCCGCGACTGGTCCCACAAGGCCAGCATCGCCGTGGCCCCCCTGCGCATCGCCCGCGGCATCCAAAACAAGGTCCTCGAAGCCCTCTCCATGGGCCTGCCCGTGGTCGGCTCCACCTCTGCCACCCAGGGCGTACAAGGCAAACCCGGCGAGCACTACTGGGTCACCGACGACCCGGCGGAACATGCACGCATGGTCATCGACCTGCTCGACCACCCGGACAAGGCCCAGGAACTCGGCCTCATCGGCCGCAAATTCGTCGAAGACAACTACGACTGGGAAGTCACGCTGAAGCCACTGGATGGCATCATTGAAGGGGTTCAGGCCCGGGCGAAGTAAGTCCTATGCCCCATTGGGCCTTGCTTACTGTTCAATCAAGCATGCGACAGGCCCCCAGCGACGCTCGAGACGAAAAGGCTCCCCAGCCGGACGGCACTCTTGCCCCTGTGCGACTAAACAGGCTCTTCAACCCGTTCCTTCACGGGGGAGTCATGTTCACGCTTCCCATCCTTGCTGAGTGGCTTTGGTGGCAACTTGGAGGCCCAATCTGGACGGATTGGCTCAGCTATTGGTTCGACGCACCCATATTTGCCTACGTCATGGCTATACCGATCTCGTTGGTGCTCCTTGTGCCGAAGAGCACGCGCGCCCATGCTGCAGCCGCTGCCCTTTGCTGCCTCTTTGCCCTTCTGGCAAGCATAGCTGGACATCACTACGCCGAAGACACGAGGCAGTGGGGCTTGGAGCAAACCTTGCAAAGGTCTCAAGGCATCGTCGACGCCATTCATAGCTTTGCTGAGAAGTCAGGCTCTGCGCCGGATAGCCTCCAGGATCTTGTTCCCGCCCTACTTCCCGACCTGCCAAACACCGGACTGGTCCAAGATCCAAACTACGAATACAAGCCAGGAGTCCATGGCCAGCAACACTGGACACTAGCCGTTAGAATCAACCGGAGGGCGTCTCGCTCGGGTGTGCTGATCTACAACTCATCGGAGCTATATCCGCATCGTGCCGATGGCTACAGCTATCAGAAAATTGACCGATGGGCCCTCCGGTTGAAGCATGAACCCACCCCCCAACTCAGTGAACAGCACTGGAGTTTGCAGAACTAATTCCACCAAGAAGCGGCGACTACAGCTCAAATCGACGAATTCGGTGAAGCGTGACCCTCTGGTCGGGCGATCTCCACGCTTTCTCCCTCGTTACGGATTCTGTGGGCACCTTCAGGATTTGGTCCTCGATTTTCCTTGGTACAAGTGCCACCTGCGACCCACTCCACCGGTCCCTGACTGTGATGGAACCCGACTCATTGAAGTGGAATGGTCAAACCAGGTACCCATGGCTTCTTTGCACGGGGTTGGCGGCCATTTTGCATCCCAAGGGGGGGGTGGCATGGTGGCCCTGGGGACTGGAGGAGGAAGGCTGGTTAGGAAATCTCTTGGCCGCGTGTGAATGGCACCCGTGGACCAGCTTCGTGGCCCTCTGGATGCTCCTGATGGCCGTTCTGCCGTGGAAATCACTCAGAACTGACCTAACTGACCCGTCCTTCAAGGGCTGATTTCGGCTACAATGGGGGAT
>JARGOW010000389.1:0-2201 GCA_029212955.1 Planctomycetota bacterium
GGGGGTTCTTGGGAGCTGGCTGGCCGGGGTTGGGAGCGATGCACCACTTGAGTTGTTGGCGTAAGGCGTTGTCTGGAAATGGCTTATGTGTGCGTTCTGTCCGGTTTTGGGCGAAGCGGGCTTCCCGTAGCCGGGATTGCTCAACCCGTACCAACCGGCGGTCGAGTCGGTGGCACACAGCCCTGCCTCTCCCTATACTGTTTGCCCCGAAACCAGGATCTAGCCCCTATCTTCCAGTGAAAGACGTAGTCATCGCAAGCGCTTGCCGCACGCCCATCGCCACCCTCCAAGGTGCCCTGTCCCCCCTGACCGCCCCCGAAATCGGAGCGCTTGCGGCCAAGGAGGCTATCTCCCGTGCAGGCATCGAGGCTTCCGCCATCGACGAGGTGATCTTTGGCAATGTGCTGAGCGCCGGTCTGGGTCAAAACCCGGCTCGTCAGGTGGCCCTGGCCGCCGGGGTTCCCGACTCCGTTGGAGCCATGACCATCAACAAGGTCTGTGGTTCTGGTTTGAAGTCCGTGATGCTCGCCGCCCAGGCCATCCGCGCCGGCGACGCCGAGTGCGTACTCGCCGGTGGCATGGAGTCCATGTCCAACGCGCCGTACCTATTGCCTGAAGCCCGCCGCGGTGTGCGCCTCGGACACGGCAAGTTGATCGACTCCATGGTTCACGATGGACTGTGGGACAAGTACAACGACTTCCACATGGGCATGACCGGCGAGAAGGTCGCCGAAAAGTTTGGCATCACCCGCGAGGAGCAGGATGCCTACGCCATCGAAAGCCACCGACGCGCATCGGAGGCCGAAAAGGCGGGGCGCTTCGACGCCGAGCGTTTTGAAGTGCTTGTGCCCCAGCGTCGCAAGGATCCCATTTCCTTTACCAACGACGAGAACATTCGTCACGATGCCAACGAAGCTGGCATGGCCAAGTTGCGCGCGGCGTTCAAGCGCGATGGCTCGGTGACGGCAGGCAACGCTTCTTCGATCAACGATGGTGCCGCAGCACTGGTCGTCATGAGCGCGGATCGCGCAGCCGCCCTGGGCGTCAAGCCCATGGCACGCATCACCGCCTACGCCACCGGCGGCATGGCCCCCGAGTGGGTCATGATGGCACCCGAAGTTTCGGTCAAGGCCTGCGCCGAGAAAGCGGGCATGGCGCCCGCTGATTTCGATCTGCACGAAATCAACGAAGCGTTCAGTGTGGCCGCCTTGGCCCTTCGCCAGGAATTGGGTTTGGACGCCAGCAAGGTCAACGTGAACGGTGGCGCGGTGGCGCTCGGTCACCCGATCGGCGCTTCGGGTGCTCGCATCCTTACGACCCTGCTCTACGCCATGCAGCAAAACAGCTCCAAAACCGGAATGGCATCCCTTTGCCTAGGTGGCGGAAACGCCGTTTCCTTGGCCGTGGAGGCACTCTAATGGGCGCTCCCTACTTCGCCAGTGTGGCTGTGATCGGCGCAGGAACCATGGGCAATGGTATCGCCCAAGTCTTCGCCGTGCGCGGCAGTAAGGTCACCCTTGTGGACGCCAATGAAGCGGCCCTTGAACGCGGCATCGGAGCGATCGAAAAGAGCCTGGGCCGCATGGTCAAAAAGGAACGCATGACCCAGGCCGATGTGGATGCCACCATGGGGCGGATTGAACGCTGCACGGCCATTGCCAAAATCGGCAGCCCTGAACTGGTTGTGGAAGCGGTCGTCGAGCGCCCCGAGGTCAAAGCGGCCGTGTTCAAGGAACTCGATGAGGTCACGCCCGAGTCGACCATCCTGGCCACCAACACCAGTTCGATCTCGATCACCGAGATCGCAGCCAACACCAAGCGCGCCGACAAAGTGATCGGCATGCACTTCATGAACCCGGTTCCGATCATGAAACTGATCGAAATCATCCGCGGCCAGGAGACCTCCGACGAGGTCACCGCGCGCATCGTTGCGGCTTCCGAAGACCTGGGCAAGGTGCCCGTGGAAGCCAACGACTACCCCGGTTTCGTGGCCAACCGGTTACTGATGCCCATGATCAACGAAGCGGCCTATGCTTTGATGGAAGGCGTCGCTACTGCGGACGGCATCGACACCGTAATGAAGTTGGGCATGGCCCACCCCATGGGCCCCCTGGCCCTGGCTGACCTCATCGGCTTGGACATCTGCCTGAACATCATGGAAGTTCTCCATGACGGCTTTGGCGACAGCAAGTATCGCGCTT
>JARGOW010000389.1:2211-4330 GCA_029212955.1 Planctomycetota bacterium
CCGCTGGCCAACTCGGTCGGAAATCCGGTAAGGGTTTCTTCGACTACAGCGCCTAATCTTTCACAACCCACACTCCAAACGAGAATACTTCCCATGGACTTTGCCCTCACCGAAGAGCTCGCGATGATTCGCGACATGGCGCAGGACTTCGCCGAAAACGAACTCATGCCCCTGGCGACCGAGCACGATCGCAACGCCAAAATTGATCCCTCCGTATTCGCCAAAATGGGGGAGTTGAGCCTGTGGGGTTTGACGATTCCCGAGGAGTACGGCGGCGTTGGCATGAACAACGTGGCCTTGAGCTTGGTGCTCGAGGAGATCAACCGCGGTTGCGCATCGACCGGGGTGACCCTTTCGGTGCACGCTTCCCTGGTTTGTTCCCCGATCAACAAGTGGGGCACGGAAGCTCAAAAGAAGGAATGGCTGCCGAAACTCGCTTCTGGCGAAGTCCTAGGTGCGTATTCCTTGAGCGAGGCGGTGTCCGGCTCAGATGCGGCAGCCCTGCGGGCCACCGCCGAGCCCGATGGAGACGGCTGGGTCCTCAACGGCACGAAGCTGTGGGTCACCACCGGCGAGCAGGCTGGCCTGTTCGTGATCTATGTGCGCACCGACCCCAACGTTTCGAAGGCCAAGGGAATCACGGCCTTCCTTGTGCCCAAGGACACGCCGGGCTTCAAGATCGGTAAGGCTGAGAAGAAGACCGGTATCCGCGGGTCTTCGACCAATGAACTGATCCTCGACAACGTGCGCTTGGGTCCGGAAATGATTCTCGGAGAGGTGAACCGCGGCTTCCACCTGGCCATGGACACCCTGGATGGCGGCCGCATCGGCATCGCCAGCCAGTCCCTGGGCATCGGACGCGCTTGCTTGGAAGCTTCCATCAAGTACGCCAACGAACGCGAGCAGTTCGGCCAGAGCATCGGCAACTTCCAGGCGATTCAGTGGAAGCTGGCCGACATGTCCACCCAGTTGGACGCTTCGCGCCTTATGACCCACAAGGCCGCTTGGCTGCGCGACAATGACATGGAGGTCGGACGCACGGCCAGTCAGGCCAAGTTGATGGCCTCGAAGACGGCCAACTTCTGCGCCGATGAATGTCTGCAAATCCATGGCGGCGCGGGTTACACCGACGACTTCCACGTGGAGCGTCTCTTCCGCGATGCGCGTATCACCGAGATTTACGAAGGCGCCACCGATGTGCAACGCATCGTGATCGCCCGCAGCCTGCTGCGCTCTTAACCGGCCTCCCAAACGTCCTTCGTTTCTCTCACTTTGACTACCTCCCGACAATCGATCGCTGAGCGTTTGCTCGATGGTGGACGCGGTGCGTTGGCCCGGGCGATCACCTGGGCGGAGGACGCGGATTCGCGCTTCCCTGAGCTTTTGGAGAAGGTCTACGGCCGCATCGGCCAAGGTCGCAGACTTGGCGTGACCGGTCCTCCCGGTGCTGGCAAAAGCACCCTGGTCAACCAATTGGCCCGCCACCTGCGTGAAAGCGAACGCAGCGTGGGCGTTTTGGCGGTGGACCCGTCCAGCCCCTTCACCGGAGGCGCGCTGCTGGGCGATCGCATCCGCATGGAGGAGCGCACCATGGATCCGGGGGTGTTCATTCGCTCCATGGCCAGTCGCGGAAGCCGCGGCGGTTTGGCGCGCGCCACGGTCGATGCCTTCGACGTGATGGATGCCTTTGGCCTGGAGGATCTCATCGTGGAAACCGTGGGGGTGGGCCAGGCGGAATACGATGTGGTCGGCGTGGCCGACACAGTTCTGGTGGTCCTGTGCCCCGGCGCAGGCGACGGAGTGCAGGCCATGAAATCGGGTTTGCTCGAAGTGGCCCACGTGCTTTGCGTGAACAAATCGGACCGCCCCGGCGCGGACCGCATGGTGGCAGACCTTTCCGAGGCCGTGCACATCCGCACCGCTGGCAAGGACACCTGGTCACCCCCCGTGGTCTCGGCCAGCGCGGGAACGGACCAGGGCGTGGATGAGGTGCTCGAAGCCATCGCCTCGCACCGGGCCTATATGGCGGAGAAAGGCCGCTTGGCCGAACGCCGCAAGGAACAACGCCTCGAGCAGGTCCAGCGCGTGCTGCGCGAGGGCTTCGACGGCGAAATATGGG
>JARGOW010000390.1 GCA_029212955.1 Planctomycetota bacterium
AGGGGCGCGGGCACCGATCCAGTCCGCCGCGGCGGGCCAGGGAAAGCGCCAGCGCGAAATCACCCCTGAGCGCCTGGGCAGACTGATCCGCGCCGCCAGCCAAGGTTCTCCCATCGTTCGGCCGCAGGCGGCACAGCGGTTGGAGAAGATGGGGCCCGTGGCCCACAAGGCCGTGTTGGACCATGTGCGCAGCCATGGGGATCTGTTTGGCGTCGGACCCGAATTGTTGGAGGTTGCTGCTGGCTTGGCCACGCCCGGGGAGGATACCCACCGCGACCTGCGTGCCCGGTTTTGGGGGCACGTGGGCGAACGGGATTTCCCCTGGCGCGCGGCCCTTGTGGCGGGCTTAGGCCGCCACGCCCAGCCGGATGAGCGGGAACGGTTCGTCGAACTCCTTGAAGATCGATTGCTCGCCGTCCGCTTGGCCGCTTTGAAATCCTTCGCTTCGGAGGGGAGCGAGACCCTGCTTCCACTGGTTCAATCTCGACTTGAAAAGGAAACCGAGGATGTGGCACTCCGCGCCCTCGCGCGTCGCGCCTATGAATTGGGGCATGCCCCGTCGCTTTGGTTGCTGCACGCGGAGCGGGGCCGTTCCGATTACTTTTTTGACCAGCCCGTAGGTTTGGTCGCACGGCTGGAAGCGGCCAAATTCTTGAAAGCCTTGATCCCCGATGGGCCGGAGTTCGACGCGCAAGCCAAGGTGCAGACTCCGGGGGCTGTGAAGCAGCGCAAGGCTTGGCGGGACCGTATCGAAGGCATCGCGGGCCCAAAGATGGAGAGCGCTGTGGATGGGATCGCCCCCGCCGGTACGCCGGTGCTGGGTTTGGAGTTGCGAAGTTGCAGGCGAGGGGAGTTCTTCCTCCGATGGACGGACCAGGATCAGCTTTGGGTAGGCCGCGGTCAGCCCAGGTGTTTTGATCTGGCAAAGGGAACCCACGAGTCCCTAATTGTCGCGGCCCGGGGCGCGGCTGCAGCCATGGGGGATCGGCACCTCACGGGCCAGCCGGGATGCGACCAGGAGAGCTTCCACATGCGCCTGCCCGATTCCGAACGCAGCTCGGGGTATTTGATCACCAAGGGGCCCGCACCGGTCCCGAACTTGAGGCCCATCGCATTGCACCCGCTGCTACGCGAAATGATGGGAAGCTTGGAAGGGCCGCGATTGCCCAAGGGGCTTGCGGAGGACCTGCGGGAAGCCCTGATCGATCTGGGCGGCGACTACCGCCCGGAGCCCAACCCGAAGACGGAGTAAGGAGTCCTGGGTTTGGCCCTGGGATCCAAGGGGATGCCGTTCCTTGGGCGCAACGCCCAGGGTTTGTCGGGTGGCGTGCGGATCGTGCACGTCGCCGCGGAACCGGGCAGCCCAGGCGCTTAGCCAATCCAAGATTGTCGGGTGAGCAGGTGCCTATTGCCCACTGGGAAAGGAGAGCGAAACGAGGCCAACGCGCTTCTTGCCAGCTTTGAGCAAGCTATCTCGCATCGGACGCGAACCGTCCATGTTGGGAGCCCCATAAGAATGCCCAATTGGCCCGTGCCGTTTCTAGGAAGCCCGACGCGGACGCTGGCAGTGAGCCCGCCCGCCGCTCGATAGCAGAGGAGATTGTCGAACCCGATTCGGCCGGCCACCCCCGTGGGGCCAGCCCCGGGCGACAAAGTCCACATCCTCAAGTGAACACCATGCAACTCTCCAACCTCGGCCTGCGCGCCAAAGTACTCGGCTTTTGCCTCATCATCGGAATGCTACCGGTGGTGGTGACCTCCTATCTGGCCCATGGCAAGGCGGCCAGTTCCTTAGAGTCTTCCGCGCTGGAATCCAGTGAAGCCCTGGAGAATCAAGTGGTGGATCGGTTGGCTGCGGTTCGCGACCGGCAGGCGAACAATGTGGAGGAATACTTCGATTCGGTGCGCTATCAGATCGAGGCCTTCTCCACCAATGGAGACATCGTCGAGGCCTTGGAATATCTCCCGGACTTGTATGTCGACTACTTGGATAATTTGGACATTACCGAGGACGATGTGAAACGGATGCGGGAGGAGTTGATGGGCTTCTATTCGAAGGAATTCGATGGGGAATACCAGAGAATCCAGGGGCGTGGATTTGCGCGCTTGCAGAAGGTGGTGGATGGACTCAGTGCTCGCGCAGTGGCCCTGCAGCATGCCTACATCCAGAAGAACTCTGCAGCGCTTGGCACCAAGGACACCATGGATGCCGCTTCGGACGGGAGCCTGTACTCGGACTACCACGGAATGGTTCATCCCACGCTGCGCGGCTACCAGTTCCAGTTCGGACTCGACGACATTCTGTTGTGTCGCTCCGGAACGGGGGAAGTGATCTACTCCGTCTTCAAGGAAATCGACTTTGCGACCCAATTGACGGACGGGCCGTTTTCGGACTCCGGATTGGGCGATGTCTTCCGACGGGCCGATGCCCTCGCCGAGGGGGAAGCTCCGGCCTTTACGGACTTCTCGGATTACGACCCTTCCTATGGCACCCCGGCTGGCTTCATTGGCGCTCCGGTCTTTAAGGATGGGGACAAGCTGGGCGTCGTCATCTTCCGATTGCCCACGGACGCTGCATCCAAGATCCTCGCCGGTGCGGCAGGCTTGGGCGAAACCGGAGATTGTTACCTGGTTGGACCCGATGGGTTGATGCGTTCCGATTCCCGGCAGGACCCAACCCACCGTTCCATGGAAGCCTCCTTCCGCAACCCGGCCTTGGGCAAGTGCCAATCCGATGCGGTGGGCGCGGCCCATCGCGGGGAAAGTGGCGCTGGCTTTGTGGACAATTATGCCGGAGCGCACACCGTGGCGGCCTGGAAGCCTATCGAGGTTCTGGGGACCCCGTGGGTGCTTGTGGCCGAGGTCACAACCGAGGAGGGTTTGGCTGTCGTCGCTACGATCCGTGAGCATTCCGAAGCCAACATCGCCGAACTCGTGCAGTGGATCATCGGGTCCGTCGCCGTGGTCCTGGTTTTGGTTCTGCTCACAGGCTTTGCCGCGGCTCGAAGATTCGTGCGGCCTATCCAGCATGCATCGGACACCATTGAAGCCATGGGACAGGGCGAATTGACCTCCCGTATTCACAATACGGGCCAGGATGAAATCGGTCGCATGACCCGGGTGGTCGACTCGGTTTTGGATCAATTGGTCGAGGTCTTCGGTGCCGACAGCGTGGAGTGGGTTGAGCTGGGGGAGAGCATCCAGAAGGCCTCCGGCCTGGCCGGCATGATCGAACAAGCCGCCCTCAACATGATGCGCGTGGACTTGCATGGGCGTATCACCTATGTGAACCGTGCCGCGCGTGAGGCCATGGATTCGGCCCGTTTCATCAGCGTGCCCAATTCCGGACCCGAGGGTGCGATGGTGCGCGATCTGCTGCACATTCCCCCGGCCATCGACGGTCAAATGGGCGTGGCCCACTTGCCCTGGACCCATGAGTACAAAGTGGGTGAAGACTTCGTGGAGTTGACCGCGTCCGCTGTGGAAGGAGCCGATGGTACCGCCCAGGGCATCATGGTTACCTGGACGATCCGAACCTCTGAACGTCAGGTGGAGGAGCGCGTCAGTCAAACCACGGCCGAGCTCAACAACTTTGCAGGAAGCTTGAGAAACTCCGCCCGCGAGCTGCTAGCCGCGGCCGAAGCCACTTCCGAATCGGCCGCACGCACCCAGGAGGGAACGCGCGAGGTCAACGATGACACCCAGGCGGTTTCCTCCGCCAGCGATGAGATGAGCAATACGGTGAGCAGTATCGCCCAGTCCAGTCGCGACCTGGCCGATGCCGTGGAGGAGGCCGTGATGGCCGGGGGCAAGGCTGTGGAAGTGGTCGGCAGTTTGACTTCGGCCAACGACCAGATCAGTCGTGTGAGCGACACCATCGCGAACATCGCCGATCAAACAAACCTGTTGGCCTTGAACGCGACCATTGAAGCTGCTGGAGCCGGCGAAGCAGGCCGCGGTTTTGCCGTGGTGGCCAGCGAGGTCAAGGACCTGGCGCGCGAGACCATGGCAGCCACCGATTCCATTTCGGACCAGGTGCGCGACATTGCGGGCCGTTCCCAGGAAGTCTCCGCGGCTATCGACGACATCACCCGGGTCGTGGCCGGTGTGTCCGACCTGGCTTTGACGCTCTCGACCGCGGTGGAGGAGCAGGACATCACCACCCGGGAAATCTCCGAAGCAACGAGTCGGTCGGCTAGCCGGGTGGGCAGCATCACCTCCGAAATGGAGGAGCTGTCCTCCTCCGCGGAAAGTGCCAACACGGGAGCGCGCTCGGTCATGGAAGCGGCCGAACGCCTGAACCAGCTGGCCAAGGACCTGGCCGA
>JARGOW010000391.1:0-2226 GCA_029212955.1 Planctomycetota bacterium
CATTTTCTCGGGAGTCCCTCACGCGCATAGATTTTATGGAAGGGCTTTGGGTTTGGCATGAGCACCCTGCGGATAGGCCGGGGGCGGCGTTGGCCCTTGGGGAAGAACCGGTGAGCCAATTGAGGTGGACGACTCGAAATCAAGTGGGCCAGTGGCTCGAGGAGTACACGGTCCAATTCCCCCTCAGAATTGCGGACTTGATCGAGGTCGATGCGGGACACGTGATCGTTCTCAAAGAAACGATCGACGGGGAAACAATCCTGGAGTCCTGGTTGCTCGATCCTCCCTATGGGCCGGCAGGCGGGGCGGCGTCTTGGTTTACAGGCGGGGGTGCCGAGGGGGCATTTGTACCAGTTGGGACCAAGCACTGGAAGGGGCCCCACAAGAACCCCAACCCGGAATTGAATGCGCGCTGCACCGAGGTGTGTCGCGGCGATTTCGGTGGAAGTCCCGAAGCGGTGGGCGCTTGGGATGGGGGGCGCTTTCTATTTCTGCTCACTCGCAACCGCAGAACCCAATACACGGTTTTGCACCAGCTCGACCTGCAGGGCGGTGTGAAACATTCCGTTTTGGAGACCAGCGACAATCAGCGCATGTTGGCCGCTTGCACAGACGTGTCAACCCGTGCCACAAGGGACGCCGGCCTATTCTCGGTGCACGCGACAGGGGTCGGTGTTCTCAAGGACTCCGAAGGGAACGTGATCGAGCAATACCCACACGAGTTGCTTCTGAGTGGATCTGTCGAGACCGGGGTACCTAAGGGGGCTGCGAGCCTCCCCGGGCCCACCTGGCACGAGCTTCGGCTGCGAAAAGCACAAATCGCACAGTAATCGTATGCACCAATCAAACGAGCGCTTTGCGGGGGGGCGTAGTAGTATGATCCACGGAGGATGCCCCGGTGTTCGAAGAGGTTGACCAGACCAAGACCATGATTAGGTTACTCATTTGCTTGATGCCGACCGTACTGATTGCGTGCCTGTGTCCGGCGGGAACTCCCCAGGCCAATTTCGAGGATCAGGGGGAATGGATCGGAATGATCTCCGATCCTTCCTACAAGGTCATTCCCGCCGGCGGTTGTGGTTCAACGACAGGGCGGTTGGTTTCGGAAACGGCGGGCGGGCGCGTTTATCTGTGTGTTGATGCGGAAGAAAGGGAAGCCCCGGTGCTCGTGGATATGGATTTGGATGGGGCCCAGCGGGATGAAAATGGGGCAAAGGAGTTTGAGCCGGGCCTCGTTGAAAATGTGATGCGGTGGACCCTACGCAAGGAGGGGGGCGCTCCTGCCCGGGGAATCGCAACGACGGTTGAGTTGGGTACAGATGTCACAGTGGATTTCAAATTGCGTGACTTCGTACAGGTTGGAAATGGCGAGGTTCTGGTTCTTGGGCAGCGAGCCTGGAACGGTACGGGGCGCCATGGAGAGAACCTGAGTGTGTTTGAATACTGGGTGATGGATCCACCCTACGGGCCGGGCGTGTCGAAGAGTCGGTGGATCACAGACCATAGGTCTTCGACATCCGCAATCATGGATGAGGTCCTGCTTGAGCTTGGCGGGGTCCCCGTTGCTCAGGAGCCCTTCGAAAGCAACGCAAGTGTCCTGGGGTTTGGCTCGGGTGCAAGCCCGGTCGCCTTTCACAATTGGAGCTATTCGTCCTTTCTCCGGCGCGACCCCGTGGCGTTGGAGGCATTTCTGCCCGGCGGTTTTGTGTTTGTGCTGAGCCGGGACGCGCAGGGCAAGGCGACGACGCTCCACAAGCTTGAGCCTAACAAGAGATGGTTGGAAACGATTGTGACCTCGAGCAGGCAGCACCCCATGTTGGCTGCCAGTGTGGAGTTGGATGTGATTCCCATCGGGGATTCCACCGGATACCTGCTGGCCGCCTGGGGCCATGGATTCACCCGAATGGAGGGCGGCGAGGCCAAAGCCCAATGGGTTCGGGAAGTGCTGTGCCTCGAGGATCGAAACGGCGACGGTGAGTTCGAATGCGAGCAGGTCTTTCGGGACCACCGTGCATTCCACGAGTATCGATTCAAACTGGCTGCGGGCCAATAGGCGTAGGGTGCAGGGACTGAACCCAAGGGGGAACCCGAACACGGGTGGGGTGTGGCGTTGTTCCTCCTGGAATCAGGGGGCGGTGGTCAGGTTCAGGAGTCGGCTTGCTGGAGGGGCACGGGGCTGGTTTCCTGGGGTCGCGGATTCGAGCGTATGTTGTCCGGATCGGATAG
>JARGOW010000391.1:2236-4309 GCA_029212955.1 Planctomycetota bacterium
GTGCGCCACGTTTGGCACTTTCTGCTGGGATCACACCGATGACTGATTATTGGATCACCAAAATGCGCCTGGGCTTGAAGACCCTGGTGGTCGCCATTGTGGCTTGCTCTTGCATCTCCGACACTTGGGCTCAAGCTGCGCCCAGTCGCTTTGAACTTGGGCACCGGTTGCGGAGGTTGGAGCGTGCTCTCAACGATCGGCAGGAAATTGGCGATCGGAAACTCGTCCTTGCCGACATGGAGCAAGCCGTACGGGGCTACTTTGCGATGAATCCAGAGGGGGTGGCCCGCAGTTTGGACTTGGCCTATGGGAAAGTCTTAGCTGCGGGTTTGACACCCGCCTTGGACCCCGGTGCTTTCTCAGGACCTGCCGCCTGGGTCTTGCGCGGAAAGCGGTTTCATGTGGGCTCAAGGCCTGAGGAGTTCGACGTCGAACTGTCCGCCATGTATGCGGTGGATGCACCGGCGCAAGGAGCAGCCCAAGCTCCAATAGGCGGGGTGTTGCGGCTTCAGTCCCACGACGGCCAGGTTGTGGCCACCGCTGAAGTGACCTTGAAGCCCGGGAAGCTTCGACTTGGCTTACCGGTCGACCTTGCCCAAGGGGACTACGTATTGAGTTTGGACTGCAAAGTTTCGGGCGTCCCTTTGGAGGTGGCCAGGATGCAGATCTCTTGGGTGCCCGAGTTGAATCAACGCATAGCAGTCTTGGAAAGCAAACTTGCCGATAAGGATTCTTGGGGTCCCAATGTTTGGGCTACTGTGGACTTTGCGGTGGGGTTGCTACGGCGGGCCTTCTCCCGGCAGAATTCGGAGATGGACCTGCCCGCACTCCGCGTCCTACGTCAGAGCGAGCAGCTTGCCGAGGATCCGGTTGATTGGTCTGCGATCGCCAGCCTGGGGCCAGACGTTTGGTTGGGGCTCCGTGGGGAATCGAAGCGGGGCCGCCCGGCGCGGTCGTACCTTCGCGTCTTTCAGCCCAAGCGGAAGAGCGGTCAATTGCGGCCCTGCGTTGTGGCCTTGCACGGGGCGGGTGGCAGCGAAAACCTGTTCTTCGATGGATATGGAGATGGAATGATTCGGGAGCTTTGCGAGCAGCGAGGTTGGGTCTTGATTGCGCCGAGGTGTGGTTTCGGCGGGGTTGGAATGCCATTCCAGCAGGTGTTGGATGCCTTACAGGAACCGCTGGGAATCGATCCAGGGCGAGTGTTCTTGGTGGGGCATTCGATGGGGGTTGGGGCGGTGGCTTCAGCCCTACGCGAACCCCGGGGGACTTCAGGTCCGGGGTACCGAGGTGTGGCGGCCATAGGCGGTGGCATGGCCAACAGTGTGCGCGGGGACCACATAGGGACCCCATTTCTTGTCGTGACCGGATCCAATGATTTTGCGGCCGGGGGGGCTAAGGCCATGCACAAGTCACTCTTGAAACAAGGTTATGCAAGTCGATTGGATGTGCTTGATGGGGTGGAGCACATGGGAGTGGTTCAGTTCTCGCTTCCAGATGTGTTCCAGTTCTTTGACTCTTGCTTGGGGTCCTGAAAGCCCGCATGCAGGATAGGCCCTAGAGTGGCGAGGACGAAAGCAAGGCCTCAATTGCGCTCTCCAAGTCCTCCGGTTTCTTTGTGGGGGCGAAGCGTTGAACCGAAGTCCCCGAACGGTCGATGAGAAACTTGGTGAAGTTCCATTTCACTTTTTTGGTCCCAAGGATTCCGGGCCCAGCTGCTTTTAGGAATTGGAAAATCGGAGCGGCGTTGGGCCCGTTCACTTCGACCTTGGCGAACATGGGGAATGTGACGCCGAAGTTGGATTGGCAGAAAGTTTCGATTTCACCGGAGTCACCGGGCTCCTGTCCCTTGAATTGATTGCAGGGGAATCCCAGAACCACAAACCCCTGGTCTGCGAATTTGGTGTAAAGGGCTTCGAGCCCTCCGTATTGCGGGGTAAACCCACAACGGCTGGCAACGTTGACAGCCAGCACCACCTTGCCCTTGAATTCTGATAGGTCGCGCGGGGAACCTTCGAGGCCTGTGCAGGTGAAATCGAATAGGGACGTCATGGTTTCTGATGGGTTTGGTGT
>JARGOW010000392.1 GCA_029212955.1 Planctomycetota bacterium
AAAAAAACGCGGCCCGGCTTCCTTTGCAGGAAGCCGGGCCGCTTGACTTGTCGCTTGCCAGTGGGGGGGGCCTACTTGGCGGCGGGGGTGGCTTCCTTCACCTGGGGGTCGGCGGCGGCGAGCCCCGCCAAGCGGCGCTTCTCGAGCCACAGCAAGGTGGGCGTTGCGATGAACATGGAGGAGTAGGTTCCAACCAGCACACCGATAAGCAGTGCGAAAGCAAAGCCTTCGATCACGTTGCCCGTACCCACGTTGAAGAGGAACAGCAAGGTGACCGAGATCAGGGTGGTGATGGAGGTCAGCAAGGTACGCGACAGGGTCTGGTTGATCGAGCGATCGAAGATCGAACCCATGTCGCCTTTCATACGCGGCAAGTTCTCACGGATACGGTCGAACACGACGATCGTATCGTTCAAGGAGTAGCCGATGATCGTCAGGAAGGCTGCGATCATGGACATGCTGATTTCAGCCTGGATCCAACCGGTGTACAGCATGACGGAGATGGCGCCCAGCGCGATGAACACATCGTGGACCAGGGCGACCACAGCCGCAAAGCCGTAGGAGTACTCGGCGAACCGAACACGGATGTACATGACAGCCGCGAAGAGCGAGAGCAGGATGGCGAGCAAGGCGTTGTCACGCAGCTCGTCGACCATTTGCGCTCCAACCGATTCCAGGTTGGAGATCGGGCTGGAGAGGCTGAAGTTGCCACCGGAATCGTCCTTGAGGGCATCGAAGGTCGATTCGATGTCCGTCATGAGCGCGTTGGCATTCTTGGAGCCGGTCAGGGTGCCCTCGAAGGTGTAGACCGTATCGGCGCCTTCGGCCAGGGCGACCTGGGCATCCTTGACGCCGCTGCTCAGCAGGCTGGCAGCGATCTCGTCGGTGTTGTGGGGGAACTCGAAGTACAAACGGCCGGTGGCGTTGTCGCCCTCGATGGTCGCTTCCACGGGACCCTTTTGCAGGACCGTGGAAAGGGAGTCCATTACATCCTGGCGGATAGAGGTTTGACCCTCTTCCTTACCCTTGGAGTCGATGCGGAAGGCCAGGAACTTTTCGTCGCCCACGCCCGTACTCTTGATGGCTTTGACCTCGGCAAAGGCTTCGTTGCCGGATGCCTTGAGCAGGTCGCGCACGCTATCCACAGTCTGGGGCTGATCCGTGCGGACGGTCATGGTCGTACCGCCCACAAAGTCGATCGACAGCTTGGTCGTATCGGGCAGGCTGACGAACAGACCCAGGCCGAGCACGACGAGCACCACCGAAACGCCACTGGTCTTCTTGGCGATCGACATGAATTGGACCTTGGTCTCGGTGACCAGACGCATCATGTTCCAGCGATCGACGCCCTTCTCCAGTGTGAAGTGCACCAGCACGCGGGTGAGCATGAGGGCGGAGATCATGGAGGTCACAATACCGATGCAAAGCGTGGTCGCGAATCCGCGGACCGGGCCGGAGCCCACCTTGTACAGGATCAAACCGGTGATCAACGTGGTCACGTTGGCGTCCACAATGGTGGAGACAGCGTTCTTGAAGCCATCCTTCGCCGATTGCATGGGCTTGCGTCCACGCAGGGCTTCTTCGCGAATACGCTCGTAGATGAGGATGTTGGCGTCCACCGCCATACCCACGGTCAAGATGATACCTGCCACTCCGGGCAGGGTCAGGGTGGCGCGGATGAAGGCCATGGCTCCCAGCAGCAGGGCCAGGTTGAACACCAAACTTGCGCCGGCGATCACGCCCAAGCGGCGGTAGTACACGAGCATGAAGATGAGCACGAGCACCAGGCCCAGGGTGGCGCTGGTGAAGCCACGCTTGACGTAGTTGCTTCCGAGGGAAGCACCCACGGTCTCCTGGGCTTCGAAGTCGGGTCGGATGACCAGGGAACCGGAGCGCAGCACGCGCACCAGGTCGTTGACCTCTTCGCTGGTGAAGCCACCGCGACCGCCTTCGATCACGCCGCCGTTGCCCAGGCGCCCGTTGATGTTGGGGAAGGTGACGATCTCGCCGTTGATGACGATTGCCATCTGTTGGTTCTTGTGCTCTTCGGTGTAGTCTCCGAAGGACGACTGCTTCTCAGGGGTGGGGGTGAAGCCCACCGCGGGCAGACCCAGTTGGTCCTGGCTCGGGAAGAACGTGGGGAAGTGCGTGCCGTCGAAACGCCAGGCCGGGTCCTCTTCGATGATCAGCGGGGCCAGCAGGTCCTTGAGCTCGATGGTGGGATCGTCCGTGGAGTTCGGGTACCAGCGCAAGCGCGTGACGGGGCCTTCGCGGCTGTCGCGCAGAAGGGTGTTGTACTCGCGGATTTCCGAGCCGGGGTTTTCGAGCAACCAGGCTTCCATGGTGGCGCGTTCCGCGTTGAGGTCCGTGCTCAGGGCACGGTTCTCAGCGTAGGCCAGATCCTGGTCGGTGGCGGCGATCATGAAGGCCATGTTGCCGGTGTTCTCGATCAGTTGACGCCAGGGGTCAGAGGCCTTGAGGTTCACCACCTGGGTGGTGTCGTGGGCCGCTGGGTTGGAGCTGTCCAAGCCGCGCTCCAGGTCGCGCAGCATGTTGCCCACGCGCTTTGCGTAGCGGATCTTCTCGTCCCCGATCTGGATCACACCGCCGGTTGCGGGGAACTGGGTCAGGAAGTCCTGGCGGTCGAGCAGGATGCGATCCCGGGCGGCGGGGGAAGCCGCCGTGGTGGGATCCAGATCCGGACCCAGGTCCAGGTACAGTGCCACGTCATCGGCAGCCACTGCGGACTCGAGTCCCGCGCTGACCTTCTTGCTGGCGGCGGTGGCGCTGCCGGGCAATTCGATCACGATGCGGTTGCTACCCTCGGTCCGAACCCGGGCACCCTTCACGCCCTGGGGGTCGATACGCGTGGTCCAGATCCCGATCAGCTCGGTCTTGAGCTGGTCCGGGTTGTCGTACTGGGCCTGGGTGATGGCACCTTCCTTGAGGGCGCGATCCAGATCGATGCTGTAGACGAGGCGGGTTCCCCCCTCCAGGTCCAGTCCCATACGGAATCCGAGGGCCTGTAGGGCCACCAGGGAAATCACGAGAAGGGTCAGCAGGATCGAAATCTTGCGGCTGATATGGTCAACCATCGAAATGTGCGCAGGGTGCGCTCGAGGGGGTAGGGGGGAGGCCCAGGGGCCAGGAGAAAGAGTTGTCTAAGAAGGCTCACAGCCAAAGCCCCCGGAAAAAGGACTTTGGCGTGATATTGGGTGCCCGTGGGCGGCCCTGGGGGGCGGCGCCTGGGGCGAGCAGGCTTTACTCGGCTGCGGAGTCGGCTTTCGCCTTCTCCGCAATCGCTGCGCGGCGGGCCTTCTCGGCCTCGCGGTCGGCGCGCACCTTGTCGCCAAGGAGTTCCTTGACGCGGGTGGCCTTACCGATGCGATCGCGCAGGTAGTACAGCTTGGCACGGCGCACATCACCGCGGCGGGTGATGACCACGTCGGTGACGCGGGGGCTGTGCATGGGGAAGGTACGCTCGACGCCCTCACCCTGCACGATGCGACGCACGATGATGTTGCGACGGATACCACGGCCCTGGATGGAGACGATGGTTCCGGTGAAGATCTGGATCCGTTCCTTCTCGCCTTCGCGAATCAGGTAGTGCACTTCAACGGTGTCACCGGCGTGCACGGGGGGCAGTTCTTTTTTGCCGAGCTCACGCTCGAGTTGATCGATAAGGTCCATCGGTCTTTTCTCAGTCCCAATACTTGGGGGATAGTTGGCGTGGGGCACACGCCGGAGGGGATACAAACCGCGCGAAGAGCACGGGCTGTTGGAAGGGTTTCAGTTGTTCAGGGACGGCTAGGCGCTGTCCCCGTTGTTCGGTGGGTTTTGCTTCGAAACGTGCGTTTGGCGACGTTTCGTGCGTGTTTCGGCTTGTTCCTTACGCCATTTTTCGATGGCCTTGTGATCCCCGCTCATCAGAACGGGGGGGACCTCGTGCCCCCGAAAGATCCGCGGGCGGGTGTAGTGGGGGTGGTCCAGGGTGTCCCCGTCTTGGAAGGAATCTTCGGTGGCGGATCGGTCGTCGCCGAGCACTCCAGGGATCAGGCGGCTGACCGCGTCGACGATGCACAGGGCGGGCAATTCGCCGCCGGAGAGCACGAAGTTCCCGATGGAGAAGCGCTCGAATCCGTGCACCTCAAAGATGCGTTCGTCGAAGCCTTCGTAGCGTCCGCAGAGCAATAGGATGCGCTCATCGGAAGCGAGTTCGGCCGCGTGTTCCTGGTCGAAAGGAACGCCGCTTGGGCAGAGCACGAGTTTGCGGTGGGGACCATAGTGTCGGTCGACCCATTCAACGCAT
>JARGOW010000393.1 GCA_029212955.1 Planctomycetota bacterium
GGGTGCGCGCGCGTCGGGGCGGTCGATCTTATTGATCATGACCAAGGCCTTGAGTCCGTGCTCGAAGGCCTTGCGCAGAACGAAACGCGTCTGGGGCATGGGGCCCTCGTACGAGTCCACCAGCAGAAGAACCGCATCGGCCATGGCCAGGGTGCGTTCCACTTGGCCGCCGAAGTCGGCGTGTCCGGGCGTGTCCACGATGTTGATGCGGCAATCCTCGTAGCGGATGGCCGTGTTCTTGGCGAGGATCGTAATGCCCCGCTCCCGCTCTTGCGGGTTGGAGTCGAGCACACGCTCTTCCACGTTCTGATTGGCGCGGAACGTGCCCGCAAATTGGAAGATGGAATCCACCAGGGTGGTTTTTCCATGGTCCACGTGGGCCACGATGGCGATGTTCTTAATCGTCGGACGATCCATAACAGGGGTGGGCGTAGCGCCCATCAAGGCTTTCTTGAAAAGCCGGTTTCTAGCCCCACCATTTGGGGCTTCTCGGGAAAAAGGCCGGAGGAGTCTATGGGGGCTGGGGTCCCGTGGCAATACGGCGGAGCGCTTGCTTCACCTATTAATAGGAAAAGCTCCGGACGGGCCGACATCGACCTCTTTGGAGCTTGGAGCAGTATTGGAGCTCTTTTGGACCGGTGGAGCGGTCTTGGGCCTGGATTCGGGGGTGGCCAAGCCGATTTGCGTCAGGGCCCAGGGCCGTGGGATCTCGGGGGGCTGGGAACCGATTTCGCGCTGGGGGGTATCATCGGGTTCGCCCACAACGCCTTCCTGTCGCACGGGCCCACGATACCCATGATCTTCCCCATTCTCGCCATGACCGTGGGCCTTTGGCTCGGGCCGCATTCCGCAACCGGGCTAGAAGGCCCCAGTGGGCCCCAACCTGGTCCGGGAGAGGTCGGTGCGCCCGCCCAGGAAACCAAGCTCCAGAAGAATCGGCGCGCCAAGGCCAAGGCCGAATTCCCCAAACGCAAACGCAAGGTGCTGGTGGAGTCGGGCCACCGCCACTTGAATCTGGGCGTCTGGTGTCGCGACAAGGGTTTGACCTCCCAGGCCACTATGGAGTTTCTCCTGGCGGTGGAAGTGTCCGAGCATAAGCACCCGGGGGCCAAGAAAGTGCTCGGAATCATGCGCGGCTATGGGGATTCGTTTTGGAAGAAGCGGCGCAAGACCTTCCCGAAAGGCCTGCTGGATCAATATGAAAAGCGGTCGAAGAAGGTGGTGGCCAAAAACGCGAAGGAACGATTGGGCCTCGCCGAGTGGGCCCA
The DNA here is from genome assembly GCA_029212955.1 of Planctomycetota bacterium. Taxonomy (GTDB): domain Bacteria; phylum Planctomycetota; class UBA1135; order UBA1135; genus NORP259. The sequence continues at coordinate 1,269 of JARGOW010000393.1, forward strand.
AGGTTTTGGGTTGGAGGAGGGCGAGCAGGAGTTCCGCGCATTGATAGCCCAGGGCGACGGGCCCTTGGAGTTTGACAAAAAGGAACGCATCAAAGTCTCGGGCGGAACCCTACCCGTGGACCTGTCCGTCGCCATTCGTGGGGAGGCGGTTCAAATCAATGGGCGGCTTTGGATGCGCGACGAATTCCTGAGCCAGATCCCCGGGGTGGAATCTATCCATGAGGTGGAGAATGAGCGCATCCGGGTTCGCACCATGGGGTCACCCCAGCAAGCGCAGGAGGTGCTGAACGCGTGCACAGCCCTCCTACCGGTCCTGGCCAAGGACACGGGAGGCCGCCCCAAGGAGCGCCTCAATGTGTTCCTCTTTTCAAAGGAGGGAGCCTATGGGGACTACCTTTCCGCGAGCCAGTTGCAGGGTTTTGAGCGTGCCAAGGGGTTTGCCATGAGCGGCACCCTGACCGCTTGTCTGGACACCTTTGGGATGTCGGATGAGGATGTGCGCTCCTTGGCTCTCCACGAAGTCACCCATCTATTCGTCTACGGCATCACACGTACTCGAATGCCCGATTGGTACTCGGAAGGGTTTGCAGAAACCTACGGGGGGCAGGGATGCCACAGTGTCGCGGGGGGCAAGTATCGGTTCCATCAGGTCATGGCCGAGCATCGCTTGAGCCGCCTGCGTGCTGGTGAAAACATCTTGCCCCTGGCGGAATTGTTGGCGGGTGACGCCATCAAGCAGCGCGCCAATCCGGACGCCGGGCTCGACTTTTACGCGCAGTCCTGGGCCTTCCTGCGTTTCCTACGAACCGGTGCAGGCGACGGGGCCCGCGAGAAACTGGAACACTGGGAGGCCGTTTGTCGGGGCAAGGCCCTGGGCGCCATCTTGGACAAACCCACCGAAGCAGGAGAGGTCCAACCCGCCCAAGCCCTCTTCGCCGAACTGTTCCAGGATGACATGGCGCGACTAGAAACGGGGTTTGCGGAATACGTGAAGACGCTCTGAGCGAGGGCGACCCGGGTTTGATGATTGGCGGGCTCGGAATAGGAAACACATGATGCTTCGTGCACAGCGGGGGCCGCAGACCGGTTGCCTAGGAGCTTTGCGTGGAAATCTGGCTCACTCGGAATGGGCGGAGACGGAGATTTCTCCATGTTCTTCCAGCGTCACACGAATGACATTGGCGCGGCAGCAGACGGGGCAGTCTTCCACGTACTCTTGATCGCGGCCGCCGGAGATGTCGATGGGGATGACGATGTCCTCCCCGCAGGAATCGCAGACGTAGCTGCTGTCCTCGGGTTCCTGCTCTCCATCGGGATTGAGGTCGTCGTCCATGGTTTGGCTATGGGGCTCGTCCCCAGATCCTGGAGGGGCCGAGTTTCGGGGGTCGGGCGAACCATGGGTTCATGACCGCGCACGGATGATCCGGGTAGGTTCCGCTATCGAGTGGAAGCCGTCCCAGGCCAGGGAGTGAGCAATCTCTCACCGGCCGGCGGCTTTGATCTGCTGATCCAAATTGTAGCGGAAGATATCCATGCGTTGGGATTCGCTGGGGGTCCACCGGGGTAGGTGCCCGCCGCTCCAGCTCGCGGAGCTGTTGGGTTGGCGCAGGGTTAGGGCGTGGGCGCGACGGCGTGCTTCGATGCGGGCATTTTCCTCGGCGGCCAATCGGGCGAAGAGGGCTTCGCGTTGGGCCTTGGCGGCGCGGGCGCGGGCTATAAAAGCCTCGGTCTCATTGAATTGGGCGCGGAACTCGGCGGCTTCGTCCATGAATCCGTTGGCGCTCAGGGCGCTGATCGCAGCGGCCAGCATTTCCTGGGATGCGTCGGGGAAGGCGATTCGGACCTGGTCGTAGACGCTATCGTCGCCAACCCGGATCGCCCAGAATTCGATGGCCTGCCCGCTACGGGATTTCACGGCCTTGCGCAGCTGGGCGCGATCCACCGACCGCCGGGCTCCAGAACGCCGGCGGTTGATGGCTTCCGCCATTTTGTCAAACTCCCCGCTGGGCCCGGGCAGATATGCCTGGTAGCGGGTTTGTCGATTTTCCATGAAATCGAACCGTGGGTTCGAATCCACCAGGTGCCAATTCTCATCCACATCGCGAAGTGCGATGAAGGGCCGGATCTCGCAGGCGTAGCCCAATTCATCACGCCCGCCGGGAGGGGTGTTCGTGTCGGCCACGTCGATGGCGAACTGGTCGTGCATGATCTGCTGGTGGGTCCAGGTCGGAGGCGTGTACTTGTCGTTGAAGGTCTTGTGCAAACCCCAGCGCCTTGCGAGGGGGTCATTTTCATTGTCGACCGGATAGCGAACGAGCCAGATCCATTCGCACTCCACGATGAGGGATGAGCGATCTTGGTTTTTGGGTGCGCTCCGCATGGGAGTAAAACCGACGACGCCATCCGGGGCGGAGAAGCCCTTCTCGGGTGTCAGGAAAAGCCACAGATCGTCCTCGGGCTCGGTCTCGGGAACCGGGGCGGAGAGCCGGTATATGTCATCGTAGACATCGCCGCCGTCGTACTTGAAGAGCGTGGTTCCAGGCGGTGTCCAGTGCAGGTCGCTCTTGCACCAACCCATGAGCGCAAGGCGCCGTTCGCCTTCGAACTTGGCTTCGATGGCCAGGAAGCCGCCGATGTCCCTTGGTTTTCCCCAGGCGACGGGGAGGTCCACCAGAATCCTTCCATCGAGTTCCCGGTACTGCAGGTGACGAGTGGGTTCGCCGCCCGGAGCGCTGGTGCGTTCTTCGATCTCGACCTCAAAGGTATACACATTGCCATCCTTGTCGATGGAGGAGGGATCCCGGTCGGGCCAACCCGTGCGCCCATCGGCGCGGGTTTGCTGGCGGCGAAAGGACTTGATGTTGGAAGGTTTGAGTTCGCCTGTGAACACGTCCAGGTGCTGGTAGTTGAGCGCGCTTGGGTTTTTGGAGCATGCACTCTCCATCTGGTTGTGGGGGACCCAGCGTTCCTTTTCCAGGGCCAAGAATCCCGTGCCCGGCAGGAAGCCGATCTCCTGGAGCTTCCTCGGGATCAGCACC
>JARGOW010000394.1:0-4049 GCA_029212955.1 Planctomycetota bacterium
ATTTGACTTTCGCTTCGAGCTGGATCGGGTCCGGCCTGGCCAGCTTGGATCTTCCCTTCGTTTGGGGTCCGGTGGGCCAGCACCCACGGGTGCCCGATGACGCGATTCTGGGCTCGGACATCAGTTTCCGAGCTCGAGAGGTTTGCAAGACCCGGGTCCGCGGTGCCGGCTCCCACTCCCCGCTCCTGCAATCGACCCTGGAGAATGCGGATGTCATCCTGAGCCTTGGCCAAGAATTCCAACACCGCATTCCGTTGGAGTACCAATACAAGACCGTGCATATGCTCGCCGCCGGCGTGGATTCGTTTGACATAAAGAGCTTAGATTTCGAACGGGGCAAGACCCTCGAGATCCTGTTCGCCGGGCGACTCACCGACCTCAAGGGCGTTCGCCTAGCTATGGAAGCATTCGGCAAGCTGCGCTATCGCCAACCGTTGACCCGATTGACTTTCGTCGGAGACGGGGAGCGCCGCCGTTGGCTCCAAAACCGCACCCAGGAATTAGGGTTGGGAGACGCGGTTCGCATCCTTGGTCAAATCAGCCAGAAGAAGGTCCTGGAGCAAATGCGCTCCGCCGACATGTTCCTGTTCCCCTCCTTCGAGGGAGGTGGCATGGTCGTACTAGAAGCCATGGCGAGCGGGCTTCCCGTGGTTTGCCTTGATCGCGGCGGCCCCGGAGAAATGGTGGCCCACAACAACGGCGTCTCCGTCCCCTACCGGGATTTCGACGACGCCTCCGAATCCTTGGCCATGGCCATGGAAGTGCTGCTCAAGGACGACAAACTGCGCAAGCACGTGGCCAAAAACGGGGCCAAATGGGTCCAGCACACCGCGACTTGGGAAGCCAAGGGTGAAAGCCTCGAGTGGATCTACAACCAGGCCACCGAGCACTATTGGCGCGTTCAACGCCAGCAAGGCGAGGGGCTTCCCCAGGCCTATCCCACCGAAAACTCGGAAGCCGCCTAGCCATGTCGCTCTTGCGTTCCCTGTTCGTCAGGGCGATGCATCGCGCTGGCAAGGAGCCCAGCGGTGCCTCGCTTTTGACCGATCGCGACATGGCCCGCGTCCTGTGGCGCGGCCTCACCTATCGCCTGCGTGGGCTCTACCACCAGCCCTGGCTGGGAGCCTGCCGCGGAGCCCTCTTCGTGGGTCCAGGAACAAGCTTGCACCACTCGGGACACCTGTATCTGGGCCGACAAGTCAAAATCGAAGACGGCGCGGAGATCCATGCCCTGAGTTCCGATGGGGTGCACCTGGGCGACGGAGTCACGATTGGACGCATGGCGAGCGTGCGACCCTCGGGCTATTACGGAACGGATTTGGGCCATGGCCTGCGCGTTGGTGCAGGCAGCGCCGTGGGCGCATTTTCTTGGATCGGAGCCTCAGGTCCGGTCGTGATCGGTGAACAAGTCCTCATGGGTCCCCGGGTCGTCATCCTTCCTGAGAATCACATTTTCGAGGATGTGAATCGCCCCATCCAAGAGCAAGGGGTGGAACGTTTGGGGGTTACGATCGAGGATGATTGTTGGATCGGCGCCGACGCAAAAATCCTGGCTGGCGTTTGGATAGGCAAGGGATCCATCGTGGCCGCGGGCGCCGTGGTGACCCGGGATGTTCCGGCTGGTCACATTGTGGGCGGCGTACCCGCCCGAATTCTTCGCGACCGGGGTCGTGGAGTTTCCGGTCAGGAGGCCGCAGCCTAGCCATGCCCCAAGTCCCGAAGAGACTCCTTTTCCTGCACCCGTCCGCCGAATTGTATGGCGCGGATCGAACCCTTTTGGACCTGGTGACAAGTCTTCCGCACGACGGATTCGATGCGCGTGTCGCACTGCCCCGCGAAGGCCCCCTATCCGAGGAATTGCGCGCCCACGGAATCCAAGTTCACGTGGGCACCCTGGGCGTGGTCGCCATGGGCGACCTGAATCCCATAGGGCTCCTGAGGCTCACATGGCAGATTCCCCTGGCGATTTGGTTCGTGGCCAGGCTGTGCTGGAATTTCAAACCGGACGTCATCCACACCAACACCATGGTGGTGCTTGGAGGAGCTATTGCGGCCAAGCTCTGCCGCGCCACGCACCTTTGGCACATCCACGAAATCCCGACCCGACCCACGTGGCTACCCCGCGTATCCGCAAAGCTCTTCCACTGGCTTGCGGACCAGGTGGTTTGGAATTCCCACGCCACCGGGCACACGTTCCTGCGCCACCACGCGGGTTTGGGCCGCAAAGCCATGGTCATTCACAACGGAATCGATGGCGAACGTCTGCACCCGCTGCCCGATCAAGACTCAGCCCGTGACCTGTTGGGTTGGCCGCAAGATGTTCCGGTCGCCATGGTGTTGGGCCGAATCAACTCGTGGAAAGGTCAAAGCCTCGCGATCGACGCCCTTGCCACCCTCCAAAAGTGGCACCCCAATCTACACCTGGCCATCGTTGGTAGCGCGCCTCCCAACCAGGGCCACTTCGATGAAAGCCTGCGCGAACACGCCCGAAAACGGGGGGTGGAAAGCCGTATCCTGCGCCATGACTTCGATACCGATGTGGGTCAATTCTACGCGGCCTGCGACTTTCTAATCCTTCCATCAACCCGGCCCGAACCCTTTGGACTCGTCGTCCTGGAAGCCTTCGCCGCGGGTCGACCCGTGGTGGCCTCCGCCCACGGCGGTCCCATGGAGATTGTGCGCTCCGGACAGGATGGCTTGCTCTTTGAGTCTGGATCCTCCACGGACCTCGCCACAGCCATGCGCGCCATGCTCGATCAGCGTGATGCCCTGCAAGCTATGGGTCGAAGCGCCAAACGACATCAACAGGCTCAGTTTTCACTGGCGTACTATCAATGCACCTTCAAGGATCTCTATCGGGTCCTGCCAACGGCGATCCCGGACCAGGTCGAATCGGCCTGGCCCAACGTGGTGCACGTGGTATTAGGCAAGGCCAATCACGAACGCATGAATGGCGTCAATCGTGTGGTGCATGGACTTGCCAGCCACCAACAGAATCTTGCCGGACGCTCCGCCGAGGTCTGGGGTCTATGCCAAGATCCCGACGCTCCATCGCCGCCGCGCAACTACAAACTACTGACCTTCCCGCGCTATCGGCGGCGCAGCAAACTCGCACCTGGCCTGCTGGCGCGCTTGCACAGCATGTCCCACACCCCGGGCACGGGACTTCCGGTTTTCCATTTGCATGGGGCCTTCCTGCCAGAGATGGCGAGCATGGCCCGCGAGCTCAGGCGCTTGCACATCCCCTATGTTTTTACGCCCCACGGAGCCTACGTTCCTGAAGCCATGCGAAAAAATCGATGGGCGAAGGAGCTCTATCGATTCCTGTTTGAAAGGTCCCTAGTCCGCGGAGCCCGCGCGATCCAAGCCCTATCCCCAGACGAACAGAAAAGCCTGCAACTCCGGTTCCCCCAGACCGAGGTGGTGTGCATCACGCCTGGGCAAGATCTGGATCTCCATGGGAAACCGCCGAGCGACCCCGTCGACCGGGAACTGCGTATCGGATGCTTGGGGCGGATCGACCAGCACACCAAGGGCTTGGACCTCCTGCTCGACGGCCTGGCTCGATATCTGGAGCAGGGCGGCCAGGCCCATCTGAGTCTGGCGGGGAACGGACGGGATCTCGACTCACTCCAGCTGCGGGCGCGACGCCTGGGAATCGAACAGTCCATCACTTGGACCGGTGAAATCCACCGCCACGAGAAGCGCAAGTTTTTCCACGGCCTGGATATTTATGTACAGCTTTCGCGGCATGAAGGACTCCCCGGCGCCCCGCTGGAAGCGGCCGCCTGCGCCTGCCCCCTACTCGTTACCGAAGCCACCCATCTGGGGTCTCTTATCGAGAAACACGGCGCTGGCTGGGTCCTTCCGGATGGAAATCGGGACTCGGTTGCCGCCACCCTAAAAATGGCGGCGGCCCAGTCCGATGAAGAGTGGAACCGGCTGGGTCAGGGTGCACGCACCATGGTCCGGCACGAGTTTTCCTGGAAGCAAACCGCCCGCGAAATGCACCGGGACTTTTACGGATTGCCCTTGGAACTCCCAATGGC
>JARGOW010000394.1:4059-4306 GCA_029212955.1 Planctomycetota bacterium
CGCAGAGTGGGTCTCCCCGAGCCCCACACATGCCCTCCAATCTGCAACGCAAGCCCCAAACCGATGGGGAACACCCCTTTCGTTTGCTCCGGGGTGGCAAGGCGGAACGCCACGCCCAATTGGCCAAACCTATCGTGGTCCTGTTGGCCCTTGCCACGCTCTTTCGCATGTGGACCGCCCTCGGTGGTAGCCAGGGCATGGTGGCCGAAGACACCTATACCATGCTTCGGCAAGGCCGGAACCTGCT
>JARGOW010000395.1:0-1298 GCA_029212955.1 Planctomycetota bacterium
CCATGTTTGCCATGCCGATATAGGCCATGGCAGCCGATAGGCGCAGGGCATGGTTCAGCTTGTGCTGCCGGCCCAGGTTCATGGAGTTGGATGTGTCCACGAGCACGGACAGGTGCAGGTTTTCTTCTTCGCGGTAGAGCTTGAGGAAGACCTCTTCCAGGCGGCCGAACAGGTGCCAATCCACGTGGCGTGGATCGTCACCGGCCACGTAGGCGCGGTGGTCCGCGAATTCGGCGCTGCTGCCCTTGCGGATGGAACGCCGGTCGGCGCGCAAACTTCCAGCTAGGATTTTGCGCGCGACCACATTCAGGTATTCAAGCTTGTGCAGGAATTCGCCGTCGAATTCGAGCTTGGGCCTGGGGGGTAGAACTTCCCTCTCCAATGGAACCTCGCTGGTTGGGTGGAACCCGGACGGGAAGAATTAGTTGGCGGCGCCCTGCGGGGCGGTTTCCTGTACTTGTTCGAGGATGTTGTTCACCACGGCATCCGTGCTGATGCCCTCGGCTTCGCCTTCGAAGTTGAGCAGGCAGCGGTGGCGCAGGGCCGGCATGGCCACGGCGCGAATGTCGTCGCAGGACAGGTGGAAGCGGCCTTCGACCAGGGCGCGCACTTTGCCAGCTAGCATGATGGCCTGGATTCCACGGGGCGAAGAACCCAACTTGAGGTATTGGTTGACCATCTCCGTGGCCGCGTCGCTGCCGGGGTGGGTGGCGGAGATGATGCGGACGCCATAACGCTTGACGTGTTCGGCCACTTGGACCTGCCGCACGGCTTCACGCATGATGCGAATCCGGTCCGCGCGCAGTACGGCGTTGATCTCGGGCTTGTCCTGGGTGGTGGTGCGATCCACCACCTGCATGAGCTCGTCCTCGTTCAGGTAACCCACATTGAGTTTGAACAGGAAACGGTCCACCTGGGCTTCGGGCAGGGGGTAGGTCCCCTCCATCTCGATCGGGTTTTGGGTACCGAGCACGAAGAAGGGTTGCTCGAGCACATAGGTTTCACCGCCCACGGTCACCCGATGCTCCTGCATGGCTTCGAGCAGGGCGGCTTGGGTCTTGGGCGTGGCCCGGTTGATCTCGTCGGCCAGCAGAACGTTGGCAAACACGGGGCCCTTTTGGAATCGGAAGTGCTTGCTGCCATCGTCCCCAACCACGAGAACGTTTGTGCCAACGATGTCGGCGGGCATCAGGTCGGGCGAAAACTGGATGCGGGAAAAGTTCACGTCCACCGCTTCGGAGAGCACGCGCACCAGGGTGGTTTTGCCGATCCCAGGCACACCTTCCAGGAGCACATGT
>JARGOW010000395.1:1355-4293 GCA_029212955.1 Planctomycetota bacterium
GAACAGGCTGATCAGCACATTGGAAATCACCTCCTCGTATCCCACGATCTCCTTGGAGATTTCCTGACGCAGTTTGTGGAAGTCGGACTGAAATTGGGAGACGAGTTCTTTGGCCTGGTCTTCGGTGAGCACGCTCATAGGGAAGTTTGGAGGGGGAGGCTGCGGGGCCGAGAAGTGGTTGGTTGAATCGTGGTACCCGCACCGAAGAGATTCGGAACGTTATCGGTCCACAAAAAGTGAGCACGGCAAGTGTGCCGAGCCCTGAAATTGGACGAAAACGCGGGCGCCATGGGCGCCCGCGGATGGTTTTGAATGCCTACTCTTGCTTGGACTCGGCTTCCGGGTCCATGCCTTCGAAGTAGGAACGCAGGAAGCGGCGATAGCTGATCGGCACCTCCTGGCGTTGAATGGTGTCTTCGGCTGCACGCTTGCCGGCCAGGAATACATCCCGGTCGCCTTGCTTGGCCTTGCTGCCGTCGTTGGCCACTTTGGTTTGGGTGAAGGAGCTTTGTCCTTCGCCCTGGCGAGCGGTCACCTTTTCTTTCTTCGACATGCTGTCGCTTCTTTGGGCTTTGTCGCCGAAGAAGTTTTTCATGGATCCGCTACCTGCTTTGGTACCGGGGCGCATCGACCGATGCGCGATTTTGCCTTGGCCAGCTCACGGCTTGCCTTGGGCCGCGAGTCATGTCGAGGCGTCTTCGCAGTCGCAGGGCTTGAGCATCTGGGCCTTTTTGCCCTCGGTCAATTCGCCGAGTTCGCCCTCGAAGGCGGCCAGGAAATCCATGATCTCCCCGGAGAATTCCAGGTCACCCTTGAGCTGCATGAGCTTCATGAGTTTGGCTTCGATCTCTTTGAGCTTGGCCAGTTGCTCCTCGAGCTTGGCGAGCTCTTCGGGGCTCATGTTGGCCTTGTTCTTTAGCTGTTCCTCGAGCTCAGCGATTTGTTCGCGAACCTTTGTGAGCGCGTCCTGCCAGGCAGCGCGCTCCATTTCGGAGGCCATGGACGGGTTCTTTTTACCCAGTCCCTTCAGTTGGCGTTCCAGGTCCTTGAGCTCGCGTTCTTTCTGTTCCTTCTGCCGGTCCAGGTCGTCGGAGAACTTGGCGATTTCCGCCAAGGCGTCCTTCTTGTCGGTTTTCTGTTCCTTCAACCGATCCTGGAATTCCTGGAGTTGCTGGAGCAGGTCCTTGTCGGGCTTTTGCAGCTCCTGCTTTTTCTGTTGGGAGATCAGATGCTCGAGGCTGTGCAGACCCTCAGCCACCACATCGGCGGTGTTATCGGCCAGTTCGTCGTTGCCTTCGGCGGGGCTGCGCAGGAAAAACAGGGCGGCGACGAGTAGGGTGGGCAGAACGAGCCAGCGGCCTTCGGAGGGAAGCGCAAAGGGGTACACGGCCGGCGCTTGCATTTCCCTGGCGGATTCGGCGCTTTGGTTCATGAGCGCTTTCGCCATGCCGTGGTCCATGGCCCCATCCTGTGCGTTCAGGTTGAGTGCACTGGTAAGACGATCCTTGAGGCCGTAGTGGTCGTCGGACGCCTTGGCCAAGCTCTCCTTGTCGGGGACGCGCAGAAATGCGAGCAGGTAGCCGACCACGAGGGAGCCCGCGACCAGGGCAGCCACGCAGGTGGCGAGGTGTGCCTTGGGCCAGAACAACAACACCAGGGGCAGTGCCATGGCGCCATAAAACAGGACTTGAATTGAAAATCCGGAAGCGTTCACGCGCAGCCACCGGCTCCGCAGCGAACTCAGCGCGTTCTGAATCTCTGAAGGGGGAGATTTTTCCATGGTGTCAATCGTTGGGACGGGTCGGCCTAACCCAAAAAGCCAGGGGCGTGAAAAGCCCCTTGGCAGATCAGGATTCTAGCATAAGACGCACTTTTTCGGCGATGGGGCCTTCCGTGTTGCTCACCAGGTACTCCCGCAGGAGGGGGGCGGCCTTTTCCGGGCCATGCACGTGGAAGGTGGCGATACCGATCATCCGTTGCAAATCCCAATCTCGATACCGCCCATTGCTGGCTTGTAGCTCCTGGGCGCGCAGGAGGGCGGGCAGCGCCTCGTCGTAGCGCTCCTGGATGATCCGATGCTGACCCAGGCTCTTGTGGCTGGAAGCCCTTATCCCATGGAGGTCCATGGAACGCTGCAATTCGGCTTCCACAAGCTCCGGGTCCACGCGGTCGGGAAAGAGGCGGGCCAGTTGCAACAGCCCCGGTTTGGACTTTGCAAAAGGGGTTCGCTGCCATTGGGCCAGGCACGCTTGCCAGTACTCGTCGAAGCACGGTTCGAAAATGGTGGGATCATCCTTTGAAGTCGCGGTTCTGAGCAAGCTGACGTAGGCGCTCGCACGCTTTTCCTCGGAGATCGCGGCCATTTGCCGGGTGGTTTCCCTGGCCAAGTCCCACGCTTCGATACGGATCTGGCTTTGACGAAGCGCGCTCAATCTGTCGCGCAGATCCTCCCCGTTCAATTCCCGTTTGAGGTGGAATTCCTTGAGCAGGGGGGCGGCTTTCTCTGGCTGACCGGTCGCCTGGTAGAGAGCGATGAGAAGTTGTTTGGAACTGCCCGAGGAATTGTTGCGATAGCGGTTGGATTGATAACTCGTGTAGCTTCGGCTGCTGAAGTAGCTCGAGCTTGAGTAGTAAGAATTGCCGCCATTGGCGCGTCCCCACGAGAAGGTGAGGGCATTCCGCTTTTCCGGGTCATACTCGAACATCCGGCGCGGGAGCTCTTCGGTGCCGGGCAGTTTGAGGGATTGTTCCACAAGCGGGATGGCTTCGAGTCGTTCCCCTTTCTTGATGAGCTGGTTCATGACCTTGTCCCGGTTGCCCGCGCTCCAAGGTTCCTTGGCGAACTCCTCCCGGGCTTCGGCTAGAGGGTCGGCGGGTTGACCTTGAATCGCGAAGATGCGCTTCTCCATCTTCTCCCAATGTTTGTTGTCCGGGTGCT
>JARGOW010000396.1 GCA_029212955.1 Planctomycetota bacterium
GAGCCCGGAGAGTATTCACTTCCATGAGGTCGGTGCGGTGGACACCCTGGTCGATGTGTGCGGCGCGGCCTACGCCATGCAGCTCCTCGGGGTTTCCAGGCTGCATGTGCGTCCGCCCCTCTTAGGCTCGGGAACCGTGAAGTGCGCCCATGGAATCCTCCCCGTGCCCCCGCCTGCCACGGCGGCGCTGCTGCGTGGCTGGCCGGTTCGCATGGGCGGCGGCGGGGGCGAGCGCGTGACGCCGACCGGAGCCGCGGTGATCGCTGCCTGGGGAACCCTGGACCATGACACGCAACCGAGGGTCCTCTTGGGGATCGGCTACGGTGCCGGCACCCGGGATCCGAAACCGGACGAGGGGCCGGCCAACCTGCTACGCGTGTTGTACACCGAATCCGAGGAAGTCCTTGAGAAGGCGTCCATATGGCAAATGGAGGTCAATCTGGATGACATGACCGGAGAGGATTTGGGTCATTGCGTTGCGGCCTTGCGAGAGGGGGGTGCCTTGGATGTGTGGACGGCCTCCATCGATATGAAAAAGGACCGGCCCGGTACCTTGCTTGCGTTGTTGGTCCAGTCGGCCCATCGCGCCATCATCGAAGAGCTGGTGTTTCGTCACACTTCGACATTCGGTTTGCGCTGGACCCCGGTCGAGCGCACGGAATGCAATCGGCGTTTTGAGTCAAGAGTCATCGAGGGGATCGAGGTGCACTTCAAGATTCGCATGCGCCCGGGGGATGGACCGGGTGTGCTGGCCAGCGATGTGTTTCCCGAGTTCGAAGATTTGCGCAAGCTCGCTGGCGCTTGGGATGAACCCCTTTGGGAGGCGCGGCGCCGGGCCATCGGCCAATTCTTGAATTCGGCTTCGGCTTAGGCTTAGGCTGCGCTTTGCCCGAGGGGCCTATCCGAGGGGCTGCACGCCTGTGCGGGCTCGAGCGGTCTGATGGGCCGGGATGTTCCCATGGTCCGGGTCGATGTGGCGAACGTATTGGTTGTTCGCATCGACCAGGATCTGGTTGGGGGGCGAGGCCTTTTCCACGTACTCAAAGGCCATGATGATGACCTCGTGCCCGACCTGGACCAGGTGGGCCGCAGCACCATTCATGCAGACGATCCCCGACCCGGGCTCCCCGCGCAGCGCGTAGGTCTCCAGTCGAGCGCCTGTTGTATTGCTGACCACGAGAACGCGCTCGCACTCCTCGATGCCCGCGAGCTCCAGCAGGTTCGAGTCTATGGTGATGGATCCCACGTAGGAAAGGTCCGCCTGGGTGATGACGGCCTTGTGGATTTTGGCGTGCAGGAACTGGCGCATGGGAGTCTTTGGGGGCGCCGTGGGGGCGCTCTAGCGTGGCGGGCAACCGGGTCACAGGAGTCCATCCTCCCCGGGGACCGGGATGGCCGGGAAGTCCACGGCGGGCATTTTTAGGGTTTGGGGGCGGGGTCGGCTAGCTTGCTATACATTTTCGTTACATTGAGTGGAGCGCTTTGGCAAGTATGGGGGCATCTGGCGCCGAATTCTCCCCTCCGGGCCCTCCGAGGGGCCAAGGAAGGGGGCATTCCTAGTTGTAGCAATAGTGGGAGAGGACCTTGGAAGCGCGGGCGCCGACTTCCTACCATGCAAGTCGAGGGAACCCCTTGAGGTTCTTCCCGGAGGGGGAAGGACATGGGTTCCCAAAGGATTTCGCGTCGAATTCGCCCTGGGGGGCGGGGCGCGCCAGCCATTCTGATTATGCAGAACAACATGCAAACGTGGGCTCTGAGGGGAGTCCTGGGTTCCCTACTGGTCGTTGCTTCGAGCGTGGCCACCGCCGCGCCCCAGGGCGCAACCGGAACCCCCGCCACGGCCAAGGCCGCCACGCAGAACTCGCTTCCCACCTATGTGCGCACCACGGTGAAAACCGCCGCGCGCAACTTCCAGGACCGGCAGGGTTTGCCCGTTCAGGAATTGCCCGTGGGAACGCTGCTCCGCGTTCACGAGCGTAGTTTGGGCAAGTATGCCTTTTACGAGGTCAGCGCTGCCGCAGGTATGCCGGTCTGGGTCTACGGCCAGTACTTGGAATCCACCGACGTGGAAAACGTACTGCGCGTGGCCGGCAACCACGTGAATCAACGACCGCGCCCGAACACGGATCAGGGGTCCACACCCTTGCGCACCCGGCTGATGGCCACCGATCGCGTGCAGGTCATTCAGCGTCAGGATTTGAACAAGCCCCTGGAAGAGGATTGGGTCCAGGTCTGGGGCCCTGCTCGCACCCGCGTTTGGGTTGAAGTGGCCAGCACCGCGCCCGTGACTGATCTGGCGGCTGCGGCAGTGGAATTCCAGAAAGGCATGCGCACCCTGCCCAAGACCAAAGCCAAGGTGCCGGCCAAGCCCACACCGGCCAACGCGGAAAAGCCCAAGGTGGCACCTATCAAGGTGCGCCCCGAAGCCACCAAGTCCCTGCGCTATGCGGATCACCTTTTCGCTCAAGCGATCGCGGACGAAAACGCCACAGTGGAGCAGCTCGCCAATGTGGAGCAGGCCTACCACCGGGTCTTGGACATGGCGCCCGCGGGCACCACGGTCCGCGAATTGACCATTCAGCAGCTCGAAAAGCTGAAGGTGCACCAGGGTGTGGCCAACCTCCGACTGGAGCTGGCGGAGGCCAAGGAACGCAAGGCCGAGCGCGGCCGCGAGATCGCCCAGGAGCAGGCCCAAAAGGATTTGCGCAACACCGTCACCTGGGGACGTTTCGTGGCCCGCGGATGGGTGGAGAGCGAAGTTGTCGATGGCAACAAGCACTACTTCGTTCGCTGGGATGGGGAACGAAAGGTTGAGATCGCATGCGCTTCGGGCCGCTACAACATGGACATGTTCGTGGGCTACCAAGTGGGCCTGCAGGGTCAAACCCGTCGCGCAGCCACGCCCATGACTTTGGAAACTCCCGCGGTCTTGAGCCTGATCGACGCCTCCCGCATCGAAGTGATCGCAGGTTCGGGAACCTTCCGTTAGGAATTCAAAACGGGGGCGAATCGGTGCACCCGATTCGCCCCCGTTTTTTCTTACCCCATGAACTCAATCCTGCAGAAGCTTGGTGGTTTCTTTCGGCGGCTGTTTGCCCTGGGTGGATCATCGACCCTGTGCGACCGCTGCAAGTGGGATTACGGCGACGCTTGTCGGCGGCCCGAACGGCCGAACGCCACGTCTTGTCCGGATTTCAAGGGCAAGTAAGGGCGGGCCGCAAAGAGCTGCGGCACCCACTAGGGCTTGAAGCGTTGCTCCACCCTGGGCAGAACCTCTTGGCGGAGTTCATTCAGGGTGCCCGCCGCTACGGCCAAGCGAATATCCGCCATCAAGCGATGGAAGAAGGTGAGGTTGTGGATGCTGAGCAGGGTACCGCCCAGCATTTCACCCACATTGCACAGGTGTCGGATAGCGCCTGCCGGATAATTCTTGCACGCGGTGCAGGGACAATCGGGATCCAGGGGGCCCAGGTGGGTGGCCCAGGCTTGGTTGCGCAGGTTGACCTTTCCCCGGCTGGTGAAGGCCTGGTGATTGCGGCCGTGGCGGGTGGGGGTCACGCAATCGAAAAGGTCAGCGCCCTGGGCGACCGCGTCGAAGAAATCCACGGGTGTTCCAATGCCCATGAGATAGCGCGGCTTGTCCTTGGGTAGCAGGGGGGTCGTCATGGCAAAGGCCTGGCGAATGGCCTCGCGACCTTCGCCCACACTGATGCCTCCTATGGCATAGCCAACCAGATCGTGGCTCGTGATAGCTTCCACCGACTGTCGCCGAAGGTCTTCAAAGCAGCCGCCTTGGACGATGCCGAATAGTGCGTGACCGCGATCCAAGCCATCCAGTTGTTGCCAGCGCGTGACGCAACGGTCGAGCCAGCGGTGTGTGCGGGAGGTGGCTTCCTCCACCTGCTTTCGATCGTGGGGGTCGGTGGGGCATTGGTCGAACGCCATGATCACATCGGCACCCAGGTCGAGTTGGATCTCCATGGCCGACTCGGGCGAAAGGTGCATGGGGCTGCCGTCGATGATCGAGCGGAAGGTGACACCCTTCTCGCGGATCTTGCTCACATCGGCCATGCTGAAAACCTGGTAGCCCCCCGAGTCGGTCAGAATCGGTCCCTGCCAGTCCATGAAGTTGTGCAATCCTCCTAGGGAGCGCACAACCTCTGGTCCCGGACGAAGGGCCAGGTGCAGAGTATTGGCCAGGATCATGGTGGCGCCGGCCGCTTTGACGTCGTTGGAAAGCACACCCGTGACCGAGCCGCGGGT
>JARGOW010000397.1:0-3595 GCA_029212955.1 Planctomycetota bacterium
CGCAGCACCATGCCAGGACCGCCTCCAAAAGGGCGGTCATCCACACTACGGTGGCGGTTGCGGCTCCAATCGCGGAAGTCGACGAGGCGTGTTTCGATCAAGCCACGACGACGTGCAAGCCCCAAGACACCGACCTCTAGGTACGGATCAAGGGCTTCGGGGAAAAGGGTAAGGATGGTAAAGAGCGGCATTTCGCCCCCTCGGAATGGCCCAGCAGGGTAGATGGGGCGTGGGGGAACGTCAAGGTCCGGCCCCCTCAGATCTCCATAAAATAGCGTCCTAAATTGAGGCCTATTTAATGGGGGCAGGAGAGCCTCCCCGCGGCCCATGCCGTACCCTACCGCCATGTTCACCGGAATCATCGAAGCCTGCGTGCAGGTCCTGGCCCTGGAGCCCCAGGGAACGGGTGCGCGTCTGACCCTCTCCCGACCCGATTTGCCCGACTGGAACCCCGCCAGGGGCGATTCTATCGCGGTTGCGGGGGCCTGCATGACCCTGGTGGAGGAGCCCCAGGGCCCCGACGGCCAGCCCGCCATGGCCTTCGATCTGTCCCACGAGACCCTGCTCTGCACCCACCTGGGCCGCCTGAAGCCCGGTCGGAAGGTCAATCTGGAGCGCGCCATGCGCCTGGGGGACCGCCTGGACGGCCATATGGTCTCCGGCCACGTGGACGCCACGGGCAAGGTGGTGGCCCTGGAGCCCATGGGCGACGGCGGCACCGAGATCACTTTCGAGGTGCCCGAATCCCTGGAGCGCTTCCTGGTGGACAAGGGCAGCATCACCCTGGACGGCATCTCCTTGACCGTGGTGCGCCCCGAAGGCCGCCGCTTCCGCGTGGCCCTGATCCCGCTCACCCTGGAGATCACCTCCCTCTCCGACGCCCAGCCCGGCGACGAAATCCATATGGAAGCCGACCTGGTCGGCAAGTGGATCGAGCGTCTGACCCGCTGAGGGGGGCTTTTCGAGGGGGGGATCCCGAGTTCGGGGTCGGTCCCTACACTTAGGGGGCGGGCTGGCTTGTCGTTCGGTATCTCGGCCGGCGCGATCAGCCCTTCCAGCTTTTCCTTTTGGACACTCGCCCCATGCATTTTCCCCGCTCGCTCACCATTGGCTTCACTTTCATTGCCGGCCTGGTCCTGACCCCTGGGTTGGGAGCCCAGGTCACACTCGAATATTCTACGCCCCCCGCAGGTGTGTCCCAGAGCGACTGGTCTGGGATCCGAGCGGCCCATGGACGTGAGCAGCATCAAGTGCTCCAAACCGAATCCGGATTCAAAGCGCGCAACCCCGGGCAGGCGTGGTCGATCGACTTTGATGGTCAGGGTTTCTCGGTGCAGCCCGACTCGAAGGCTTGGACCTGGGGCTTGCAGCTCGAGTCGTATGGCTTCGCGGGCAGCATGCTATCGGTTGATGGCGTAGCTTGTGCTTCTTCGCAAGGGGGACGCATGGCCTACGACTGGAACGCCAACGTGCAGGAGTGGTACATCAACGACGCCCGCGGTTTGGAGCATGGTTACACGGTTCGCAGTCGACCGGCGCGTGGTTGTGAAAGCGACGCGCCCTTGGTTTTCGATCTCGAAGTACGCGGTTCCTTGCAAGCGGAAGCCTTGGGCGATGGCAATGGGGTGCGCTTCGTAGATGCGAAGGGAGTCACCGCCGTCACCTACGCCGGGCTGCACGTGTTTGATGCCATGGGAAACACGCAGCTAGCAAGTTTCGCAGTCTCCGGCAGCCAAATCAGCATTGTGATTCAAGACCGCCATGCCGTGTATCCGCTGACCATCGATCCGATTGCGCAGGAGGCCTACCTAAAAGCATCCAACACAGAGGGCATGGATGAGTTTGGAACCGTCGTGGCTACTTCTGGAAACCGGGTTGTGGTTGGGGCTCCCTCCGAAGATGGTGCTTCCAGTGGGGTGAACGGATCCCAGGGCAATGGCCTACAAAACTCCGGGGCGGTCTATATCTTCGAGGAAGTGGGCGGCACCTGGACGCAGCAAGCCTACCTGAAAGCGTCCAACCCCGATGCCAGTGATGGGTTTGGCCTTGCGGTTGGTATCTCAGGGGACCGGGTCGTTGTGGGGGCGCCCAACGAGAGCAGCGGTGGACTTCAAAGCGACAATAGCCAGGCGGGCGCAGGCGCGGCTTATGTGTTTGAATTTGTTGGTGGAGCATGGATTCAAGTCGCCTACCTCAAAGCTTCCAACGCGAATGCTACGGACCTTTTCGGAACTTCTGTAGGCGTATCTGGTGACTGGATGGTCGTAGGGGCTCCCGGAGAATCAAGCAGCGCCGTTGGGGTTCAGGGCGATCAAAACAACAACAATGCGGCCGTATCGGGCGCGGCCTATATCTTTCAGCGAGTGGGTGGGGTCTGGACCCAGAGCACTTACCTGAAGGCTTCCAATACCGGGAGCTTGGATCGCTTTGGCGAGTCCGTCGCGGTTTCAGGCGAGAGGGTCGTGGTCGGTGCTCCTTCAGAGGATAGCAGTGCCAGCGGGGTCAATGGGAACCAGAGCGACAATGCCGCGCCGGCCGCGGGAGCCGCCTACGTATACGAACGGTCGTCAGGCCTCTGGTTCCAGGCCTCCTATCTGAAGTCCGCCGCCCCCGATGCCAACGACTCTTTTGGTGTTGCGGTCACGATCTCCGGCGAACTGATTGCTGTGGGGGTCACCGGGGAGGACGGCGATGACATCGGTGTCGATGGGGACTACCTGGACAACTCGGCTTCCGGCCGGGGAGCCGTTTATGTGTTCAAGCGAGTCAATGGGCAATGGGCGCATGACGCCTATCTAAAGCCATCGGCCCGATTTGCGATTGGTGGTTTTGGTCGGGCGCTCTCGATTTCAGGTAGCCACCTGGTGGTTGGGACCCCAGGCGAAGATGGGGGATCCATGGGGCTCAATGGGGATCAAAGTGACCAAAGCCAATGGTTTGCTGGCGCGGCCTATCTCTTTGAGCGCTCAGGAGGCACCTGGTCCCAGCGGGCTTACTTGAAGGCCTCCAATGTGGATAGCACCGACTTCTTTGGGATATCCGTCGCGATCTCCGAGGAAACAATGGTCATCGGGGCCGTGGGGGAGGCCAGTCTCGCCACGGGCGTCAATGGGGATCAAAGCGACAACAGTGCGTTCCTGGCCGGCGCGGTGTACGCCTTCGATTTGCATGCGTCGCAGGCCAACTACTGTGGCTCTGGCGTGTTGAACTCCACCGGTTTCCCCGGCCGTATGGCCTCATCCGGATCCTTGGTCGTTGCGGACAACGACCTTACCCTTCGAGCGGAAAACCTTCCCAGCGGCGTCTTTGGCTACTTCCTCAGTTCCAGGGGCCAGGGCCTTGTGCCCATTGTCAGCGGTTCCCAGGGAAACCTGTGCGTTGGTGGAGGCCTCGCGATCGGGCGGCACCACGATTCGATTCAGATCTCCAGCGGCGCGGGCGTGGTCGAGCATCTACTGGATCTCACAAACATGCCGACAAACAACCAGAGCGTGCCTGCGGCCCCCGGAGAAACCTGGAACTTCCAGTGCTGGTACCGCGACTCGAACCCTGCCAGCACCTCAAACTTCACCGACGGACTTTCCGTGCGATTCGA